>NZ_JAUBTF010000089.1:0-22302 GCF_036702355.1 Microcoleus sp. D3_18_C4 | reverse complement strand
GTCTGACTACTTTTTCTTTGAAGCATCTTCTCAAATCCCCTTGACAACTGCCATCCAAGCTTAACTTGTTACGAATGCTCCCGATATTCATCTAACTGTTCCACACTTTTGTCTCTAGGAATAGTTTGCGGCAAGGAGTTTTCGGATACTGGGGGAGCGAAACCCAAGAATGATATCTTGAGGAGACACACCACGTTGAATCAGTTCTCGATCGATGTAGATTTCGGTACTGTTGTGTTGAATCCAGATTTAATTTTCAATGATATCGAGCTGCATGGCACACCCATAGATGCGATATTCGTCGCGCCATTCGTTGTGCATCACGAGATATCTATCGCGGGCAATATCGAAGATTAACTGAGCATTTGCATCATTTTTAGAAAAGTCTTCGAGAAAGTCACAAACAATTTGGCGGTATTCGTTTAGTCTATCCATTGGTCGATCGCCTCACGAGTTGGATTGTAAATAATTAGTCGGATTTCATAACGTTCTATGACAGTTTTTGCAGGTTCAAATTGAGAAACATTTGGTAGGTATCGGTGGGAACGGCCAGAGACAGTATACGTTCTGGTTCGCTAGAGACTTCGATGGCAACGCGATAGTTGAAGAATTGACCGAGGGCGGTGTGGAATTCAGAAATGGTGGAGCCACCTGCGAAACTTTTGACTTCTACAGCTATTTTACGTCCTTCTTTTTCAGCGGCGATCGCTTCTTCGGCTGCAAGATCGATGTAGACATCAGCAACACCATAACGTAACTGGTAGGGATCGTGGGTAATCTTCCAGCCATCTTTTTGTAGGGCGATTTTGACTGTATTGTGGAAGAGATCCTTTGCCATTTGTAGCTTTTACCCAAGGATTTACCTCGGACACTATGAACAACACGAGATGTTAATTTTATAACAAATTCACGAGGCTGGCTACCAATCTTTACAAAGATTATAACCTAAATTCATTCCAGCTTTTGATGAATTCAGTAATAAACGCCCCAGCCGGATTATCGATAGCTTTTTCTAGCGCTGCTATACTAGCGTCTGTACCAGCCTTTATAACTTTTTGTTTCAGTGTTGGGTTACTTTCGAGGTGTTTAACCACTTCCTTGGCCACTACCTTATCTCTTTCTGGTGTATCGCTAGGATAACTTGTTTCTAGCTGTTTGATTAATGCTTGAATTTCGCTTGCTGCTTCTACTAAGCTTTGAGGCTTTCCTGCGGCGTAGTAATTTCCCTGAATGTAATTACCTTTAGTATTGTTGAAATTACCGCCACCTGTGTTAACAGTCCAATTTTCATTGTTACTCATCTTGATATCTCCTTAAGTTATTATTACAATTGAAATCTGAGACCTGATTGATTAGTGAGCTACACCCGCACACTTCTATCTACCAATTACTAAATCTTGCTTCGTCTATCTTCCCTTTTGCTTCATCGATTGCCCACTCTTTGCCAGAACAACATTTACCACTTTCATTACACAGAAGGCCATTTATCTTGTAATACCACCAGAAATCATCTTTGTCTGATTCCAAATAAATTGTATGTCCTTCATAGTTAATGTTTTTTCTATGATTTTCTTCTCCTTCATAGCCTGTGGTTTGATTGAATGAATGGTTTTTAATTAAAAGTCTCACAAATGTTTCATAAACTTCACTGTCAGCAGCATTTTCGTCAATATGAAACTTACCTTTAACGTAGGGTTTATTTCGACTCTCTTTGGCTAACTCTTCAGCCATTTGAGTTACTGCTTGCTCTGTACTATATCCTTGACTTTTCATTTCATTCAGAATAGCTCGAAAATCATCAAGAATGGAAGTAATATCTTTGTTCATATCTACACGCTTGTCCTGTATTTTGATATAATCACCTTGTATGTAGTTACCTTTAATTACTCGATTATAGTTTCCGCCACCTGTGTTGATATCATGATTTATAGGTGAATTATTTTTATCTTCAAAATCATATATTTTCTGATTATCTCTAACACCTCTTTGTCGCTTTAAGTATAGATAAAGACCAATGGTAAGCACTATTATACCTATAGTAATACCAACCACATATTTGTTCTCAACTATTAATTGAAAAACTAATTGAGAAACTGGAATAATTAATGAGGCAGCTAAAATTAGGTATATACTCTTTTCAGTATTAGACAGCCTGTCTTTAAAGTGATGAAAAAGTTTAACTGAATTTTTTTTGAGATAGCTCATACTACCGGAATAGTATTTGTAATTTTAGTAACCAAGCAATCATACTAACTTCCCGTAGAAATAGATATAGTATAAATCATTGCTTATATGTGATTAATCTCACTGATGTCAATCACTAAACGTGCTATGTAACGTAAAAACAAAGTATTGCCATCACCATATCACCTTCCCCATGTTCAATCAATCAATTGTTCCCTCAGTTATATACAATATCTCAGCAATTTCGGGATTATTTTTGCCTTCACCAACCAGTGTTAATACCTCCCACTCGCGCTTACTCAACTTAGAGCGATAACTTCAACTAAAAGCGTGGCAATCCCTTGCAGGAATCCCACGCAATAATTTACTATTAACTAACAGCTACAGCACTGCCTAAAGGATGCTGCTGCAAAACCGCGTGCAAATACTTCCCAGTATAAGACCTCTGATTTGCCGCCACCTCCTCCGGCGTCCCCGCCACAATAATTTCGCCGCCCTTATCTCCCCCTTCAGGCCCCAAATCGATCGCCCAATCGCAGCACCGAATCACATCTAAATTGTGTTCGATTACCAAAATTGAATTACCCTTATCCACCAACCTTTGCAGCACATTTAACAAATGGTGAACATCATAAAACGACAAACCAGTCGTCGGTTCATCGATTAAATAAAGCGTCTTCCCAGTAGCGCGGCGCGACAGTTCCGTTGCCAATTTTACCCGCTGCGCTTCCCCTCCAGAAAGCGTTGGCGCCGGCTGTCCTAACTGAATGTAACCTAAACCAACATCAACCAAAGTTTGCAGTCTGACGCCCGCCCTGGGAATATTTTTAAACAGCTCCAAAGATTCCTCCACAGTCATGTTCAAAACATCAGAAATTGACTTGCCTTTATACTTCACTTGCAGCGTTTCCCGGTTGTAGCGCGCACCTTTGCAAACCTCACACTGCACGTAAACATCCGGCAAAAAATTCATCGAAATCACGTTCACGCCTTGGCCGCCGCAAGCTTCGCACCTTCCCCCTTTCACGTTAAAAGAAAACTGCCCTGCTTTGTAACCTCTTGCCTTCGCCTCAATGCTTTCGGCAAACAAATCGCGAATCACATCAAAGACTCCCGTGTAAGTAGCGGGATTAGAACGCGGAGTGCGACCGATGGGAGATTGATCGATGACAATTACCTTATCAATCACATCCTCTAGAGAGCGTTCGCCCTTCGTTTTGAGGGCGTCCATATCGGGGGGTAAAGGCACTTTTTTGGTGATATAGTGTTGCAGCGACGGGTACAGCAATTCATTGATTAAAGTTGATTTTCCCGAACCGGAAACCCCCGTCACGCAGACGAGTTTTCCGAGGGGAATTTCCACATCGATATTTTTTAAATTGTTGCGCGTCGCATTTATGATTGAGATAGCTTTGCCGTTGCCTTTTCTTCTTTCATTAGGGGTTTCAATTACTCGCTTTCCCGACAAATAAGCACCAGTCAAAGATTCCTCTGCCCTTAGCAAATTTTCTAAACTTCCTTCCGAGATAATTTTGCCGCCGTGCACGCCAGCACCGGGCCCGATATCAACAATGTGGTCGGCCGCCCGCATGGTTTCTTCATCGTGTTCTACGACAATCAAAGTATTGCCTAAATCGCGCAATTTTGTTAATGTTTGCAGCAGGCGAAAGTTGTCTCTTTGATGCAGTCCAATGCTGGGTTCGTCCAAAACGTAGAGCACGCCCGTCAAACCAGAACCGATTTGAGTCGCTAGCCGAATTCGCTGGGCTTCTCCGCCAGAAAGTGTCATTGCGGCGCGGTCTAAAGTCAGGTAATCTAACCCGACATCGAGCAAAAATTGCAGCCTTGCTTTGATTTCTCTCAGGGCTAAATCGGATATTTGGAATTGCCGAGCGCTCAATCCCAAATTATTTACTCTTTCGCGACATTCGCGAATCGAAATACTGGTTAAATCCACAATTCCGTACTGTCCCAACCGCACCGAAAGCGCTTCGGGTTTCAAGCGTTTGCCGTGACAAACCTCGCAAGAGCGATCGACCCGATACTGTTCCAACTTCTGCTTGATCAGATCAGAACCAGTATCGTCGTACTGGCGCTGCAACATGGAAATTACGCCATTAAAATCTCTCCTAAAATCGGTGGTGTTGCCGTCGCGCTTTTTACTTTCTGCGGTGCGCTTTTGCTCATTTCCGTACAAAATCACCCGCTGGTGTTCGGGCTTTAATCGATACCAAGGAGTGTCGATATCAAACCCACAACTATCAGCAATACTGCAAAGCAAAGAGAGATAATAGGAATTATCTTTGTCTGACCAAGGCGCGATCGCACAATAAAGAGGCGCTTTCTCGTCGGGAACTACCAACTCCGGCGCAAAAGTCCGCAAACTCCCCAAACCGTGGCAGTTTTGGCACGCGCCGTAGGGCGAATTAAACGAAAATAACCTGGGTGAAAGTTCTTCCATTACCGCGCCGTGTTCGGGACAAGCAAAGTTTTCGGAAAATACCATCGGCCCCTGTGGTTGGGAATTTTCTTCAGTCGGTAACTCTTCAATAATCGCAATTCCCTCAGAATGGCGCAAACAAGTTGCCAGAGAATCAACTAAACGTTCTTCTAAACCGGGTTTTTTAATTAACCGATCGACAACTATCTCGATATTGTGCGTATGATTTTTATCTAATTCGATATTTTCCGAAAGTTCTAAAATTTCTCCGTTAACTTTGACGCGAATAAATCCTTCCGCAGCTAAACTCGACAATAATTTGCGGTGAGTGCCTTTTTTTCCGCGCACAACTGGTGCCAGAAGGTGAAAGCGAGTGCCATCGGGAAGCGCCATGACTCGATCGCACATTTCATCAATTGTCTGCGGCGCAATGCAGCGATCGCAAATCGGACAGTGTGGTTCGCCAGCTCTGCCGTAGAGCAATCTGAGATAATCGTAAATTTCTGTAACAGTGCCGACAGTCGATCGCGGGTTATGAGAAGTTGACTTTTGGTCGATCGAAATAGCCGGACTCAAGCCTTCGATAGCGTCCACATCCGGTTTGTCCAACTGTCCCAAAAACTGGCGCGCGTAAGCGCTGAGAGACTCCACGTAGCGGCGCTGTCCCTCGGCAAAAATTGTATCGAAAGCGAGGGAAGACTTGCCAGAACCGGAGACACCAGTAAAAACGATCAGGCGATCGCGCGGCAGTTCCAGATCGATATTTTTCAGGTTGTGCTGTCTCGCACCGCGAACCCGAATCGTATTTTGGTTGTTAGAGTGAGAATTCGTCACATTATGCCCGTTGCGGGATGCACTTGGCTGGCTGTTTGAGGTTTCGGCGCGTTGGGACATGAGAGTAGTGCAAAACAGTGCTTAACCATCTTAGCGCTGCCGATCGAATTGCTGGCATCCAAACTCAAGAATATCAAAGAATTGTCCAATAGGTTTCCGTCGGGCCGTCGGGCAAAACCTTCAATTTTTGATTTTTCAAATCAATTTCAATTCCCAAGGCTTCCATCGGAATCACGCCTAAAAGTGGCGTTTTCCCCTCTGGCAATTCCAAACACTCAAAAGTCCCTTCGCGCCCGCACAGAGAAATCTTGGCATCTTGAAAAATCCTCGCCTCACTAATACCCGTGGCTGTTTCCACAACCACTTGCTTGAGAATTTTCAAACCCAGTCTAGCGAGGACATCTTTAGGCAAACACAAAGTTGTCGCGCCCGTATCCACCAAAACATTTTCTAGAGTAACAGACCTCACTTGCTCAATTGGGATCAGACCATCTTCTGCTTTAGCTTCATCGATCCGATTCGTAATTACTAGGGTTGTGATAACTTTTCCCATTTGATTTTCAGTAGCTGCTTGCATAATTTTCATAATACAATAAATTACTGCTTTAATTTTAGCACATACTTATACGAATAGTAGGGCGATGTACTTTCTTTGCTTTGCTCCGCATAGTGGCTGCTATCTGTGTCAAAATACTCCACTTATTGCACGCCAATAAACTTGTGGGTTTGCAAAGATAACCTGTAACTAGGATTTTGTTTTAGCAATTCTAAGATAATGGGAATTGCTGAATCTTTCGAGTTCCATTCGGGTTGCAAGAAAACCGGAATATCCACATTGTTTTCCAAATGCTTGTAATAAAATTCAACTTCTTCGCCCGTGCTAACCACCAATTTAATTTCATTAGCCCTAGTCCAAAAAATCTCTTGCACCGGGTATTTAGGATTGACGTGTTCCTTCGGAGAAAGAGTAATCCAAGCCTGCGGGGAAACATCCTGCCAGTAAGCACCCGAAGTTTCAATACTCACCTGCTTGTCAGCTTCTAACAAAGCTTCAACTAACTCAGGCAAATCGCGGTGAATGAAAGGTTCGCCGCCAGTAATGACCACCCTCGGAGACTGCAATTGAGCGAGCAATTGTGCGATCGACTGCGGTACAGACGGCAAACCTTTGCCCCCATTGGCATAACCTGTGTCGCACCAAGGACACCGCACAGGGCAACCGGCCAATCTGATAAAATCAACTAAAGTCCCCGTCCAGTAACCTTCGCCTTGAACAGTACACTGAAAAGTTTCGTGAATTGGTAATTTTAGTTGTAAATTAGACACCCGAAGTTACGCCTCAAATCAATTAATTACGTTGTTTAGATATAATATTCTTAAATTGTTATTTCTTCGCGGTTTGCAGCAAATAAAAACAGTCCTGAACGCATAAACGGGGTTTTTGAAAAAAAATTACTCGTTTTATCCCAAAAGCTTGACTCAGAAATCCGGTTTCTTCATAGCTTTTCTATAAGTCCTTAGAAATCCACCACAAACCGCAAATAACTCTTTAATTATCCTGTTCAGGTTCCATCATAGTAGCCCAGCGGCGTTTCAATGCCAAAGTCAGCCCGTCAGCAATGGGGACAACACTGAGACTAACTCTGGGATCGTTACGCAATTTCTCATTAAAAGTACGAATGGCGGTGGTGCTTTCGTCTTGTACTTGAGGATCAGCAACTCGTCCAGACCACAGAACATTGTCAATTACAATTAAACCCCCATTGCGTACAAGTTGGAGCGATCGCTCAAAATAAGCCTCATAATTTTCTTTATCGGCGTCGATGAAGGCAAAATCAAAGGTTCCAGCTTGTCCCTCGGCTATTAGTTTGTCGAGAGTATTTATTGCTGGGCCCAACTGCAAAGAAATCTTATTAGCCACGCCCGCAGCTTCCCAATAGCGTCGTGCGATCGCAGTATATTCCTCGCTGACATCGCAGGCAATAATCTGACCGTTTGAAGGCAGCGCCAAAGCTACGCACAGCGAGCTATAACCAGTAAAAACGCCAATTTCTAAGGTTTTGGTCGCTCCCATAAGCTGCACCATGAGCTCCATAAACTGACCTTGTTCGGGAGCTATCTGCATCTGGGCCATAGGATGCTTAGCAGTTTCTTCCCGTAGTGAAGCGAGAATATCTGGCTCCCGCAGAGAAATAGATAACAGATAATCGTAAAGTTGAGGTTCTAGGCCAAGAGTTGAGTTCGCCATCGGTTTGTCCTTGCTGCTCACTTTTGATTTTAGATTGTAGACGCGCAGTTAATGGAAATCGGAGAATGTAGAGTTAATTTTGGCACCTATTTTGGTGTGGCTGATGACAGGTTGCAGTAGCAGTGTGTGGGTTACCCAGAGGCAACTTGCAAAACGCGCGCTCTACTTCCAAATCAGTTTATCTCAGCCACAGGTGATTTAGCAGATCTGGAAAATAAAAATAGATAGAGGGGAGCGTTTTGAGATTCCTGCTTTTCTAGCACTAGCACCGCGTAACGCCGTTAGCGATACCAGTTCAAAAAATGAATGCAACTATATACAATCTGCAAACCCATACATAATCAGCCATTTCCAATCTCAAATCTCAAATCTCAAATGGTATCAGTAGGCGCGAAAGTGACCGAAAGCATCCAGGATACAAGCCCCCGGATTCATCCGTGGGGTCAATGCTTCAATCTAAAATCTAAAATTTCAAATCGATTGACCGAAAGCATCCAGGATACAAGCCCCCGGATTCATCCGTGGGGTCAATGCTTCAATCTAAAATCTAAAATCTAAAATCTAAAATCTAAAATCTAAAATCGATTGACTTCATCCTGATTACTAACTAGATGAACTGCGAAAAACATAAGTATGTCCTTGCCAGTGAAATGAAGCAATCGCAGAGGTTGTGATAGTTTACATTTTGTTACATTGTCAAGTTTGTTTGTGTCGCTCTAATTAATCGCCAATGACTCATTATTGAGGACTTACGCACTCCCAAACAAACAAACCGTTTCCTTTAACTATTATGGATGGGTTCAAGCCCGTGTATGTTCATGGAACAAACCAGGCGTCTGGAAACCATTGTCTCCCGGACTATTACTAATCACTAATAAACTGGGTTCAATAGGACGATTTCTTAACTGTCACACCTTATGAATCCATACCTAAACAACCTACCACAAATCTCAACTAACTTGCACGATTGAGGTAGAGCAAGCATTTGTGGGAAAAAACAGGTTGCTCGCAACCCTTGACCTGCACTTTTACTCATAACTAATGAACCGGGATTAATAGGACGCTCACTTAACTGTCACAGTTTATTACTCCAGACCTAAAACACCTACCCACAATCAAAACAACATTCCACCAAGGCATCGCTATGTATTACACCTTCGCAGGTTTTGGTGCCGCCACAGGCATATTTTTGCTGCTAGTTTTTGCCATTCTGCAATGGCTGCACGTCTCGGTCGGCAGTTTTATTGATTGGGTAATTGCCATTGCTATTTTTGAATGGCTGTTGCTGATAGTTACAGTTCCCTGGAATATCCATTTTGAAGCTAAAGAAGTTTTAGCGCAAGCCGCAGAATCGACTAAAAAAAACATTGCTGTCGATCAGGAACAAGTCAAATACGTTACTGTATTAGTTAGCCGATCGCTCTTTGTGGCGATCGCACTTCACCTGTTTAGCGCGATCGCACTTTACGCCCTAGCCGCCGCCGGAATTAGTGCTATTGGCTATCTCAGTTCCGCTGCTGCACTGCTGTTAACTGTACTGCGTCCAGCTATCCGAGGTTATCAGTATTTAGCCCAAAGGCTGACAAGTATCCGCCGCCAATTTTTGCACCCCCGCGAAGATATTGTCGAACTCCGCAGCCGCTTTGCAAACTTAGAATCTACAGTTAGAGATTTGAGCAATCAATTAAGTTCAGACAATCCCAATTCATGGGTGGCTGTCCAAAATCGGGAACGGGAAGCTATCAGAAGAGAACTAACTACTTTATCCGCATCTCTACAATCTTTGCAAGCGACAAATCAAGCAGAGCACACTCACCTGAGAAGAGATGCAGAAAGTGCGATCGCCCAACTCACCGATGACGGACAATTTCTCAACCACGTCCGCGAAATCATCCGCTTCTTTAAAGAATCGTAGAGTCCTATTATCTCCGGTCAAACAACCACATTCACATTGGTTCGTAGTGAGGACTTTAGTGCAATGGCACTGAAAAAGTGAGCCCCAAAAAATCTGTAAGGCAATATCTACATAGATAATTGCCTGACCAACCACAATATCTCTCTCGATTATGCCAAATCGTGCGTGCATTCTTAAACAACAATTTTTGCCGAGCGTTGCCTCACCTTGGGAGAAGCTGCTGCCAGATTCGTTAGTCCAGGAGCTTCTAGCGAATGAGAAAATCACCTACGACCAAAGCATCTACACACCGATAGTCACATTGTGGGTGATGATATCCCAGGTACTCGCTCCCGACAAAAGTTTGAGTGGGGCCGTGAAGCGGATGAGTACGTGGCTCAGTGCCGCCGGAGTCCAGCCTCCGTCTTCTGATACCTCGGGAACCCAAACAGTTTGGTACTGCTGTGCGAGCGATCGTGCCAGGGTAGTTGTGCCGCTCGATTCTACACCCAGCACGCAGACTCGTTTGGCAAAGTAGGCTTTGGCTGGGGGAGTCAGCATTTGCCAGTGTTCGGCTAGGTGCGATCGCAATTGGGTTCCCGAAATCGGGAATTTGAGCCGTTCGCGATCGACTGCACAGTGTTGAGAGCCCATCAGTTTTGCCCAAGGTTCGCCGTAATCTTCTGAAGTAAAAGCGATATCGGGTTTTCGCCCGGAAAGCACCTCTAGAGTCCTCTGAGCCCAAGGTTCGGGGGCTTCCGGCAAATCGTCGAGGACTTCGATAACTTCTGCGTCGGGATGCAAAAACCGAATCCAGTCGGCTCTAACGCTTCCTGCAACTGCTTGATTTGTTTTGTAACAGGCGAGAACGATTAAACGGTCAACCTTTTTTTAGCTTCTCGAATTAAGTAGTCGTGTCCTTTGTGGAAGGGGTAAAATTTGCCTACAGTAACACCGAATCTCATAAAGATTGCTGCTGTTTTAACTTTTGTTCCGAGTAAATCCGCTGAAAATTTTGCAGTCCGTAAATTGCCATCAACCAAAATATCGCGTACAAAATACTCGTCAGATATAGCCCGCGCGAGGCATACAAGGGAACGTAAATCGTGTCTGCAACAATCCACAAATACCAGCTTTCGAGATAGCGTTCCATCAGGTACAACTGGGAGATCGCGCTTAAGATGGTGGTCAGGGCGTCCCAGAATGGTGCTGCACCGCCCAAAGATACTAATACTGTTCGCAAGCCCAATACGCCTACTGTAACTAAGACTGCGGTGAGGATGAGCCAGCGTTGGGGAAGGCGACATAAAGGTTTTTCTGTGCTGTTTTCGCCGCCCCGCAGCCAAATATAAATTGCTTGCAAGCTCGTGATTAAATAGAAGAATTGAATCGCAACTTCGCCGTAAAGTTTAACTTGATAAAACACCGCAGCGTAGGCGATCACTCCGATTAAGCCGATCCACCAGCCTAGGGGATTGTTTTTAGCAAGCAGCCAAACGCTCCAAGCAGAAGCGATCGCGGCTATCGCTTCCATTAAGTCGAGTTGGATAGGCACAAACCACTGCACTGAAAGCAGGATCGCGAAGATGCTTGCTGCGAAGCCGATTAAGTTTGGCAGGTTCGCTTTTTTCATGGCAATCCCTATTTCGGCTAGCTATATTGACTGCGAAATCAAATCCGAATCCTTCTTTTCTTTTGAGCGATCGACACTAAAGTCTTCATAGTACGATCGCTCAGTATTCACATCCCACAAATCGTGCTTTTCGCCGAGAATATTTCTCACAGCCAGCATCCCCGTCAGCATGGAATGGTCTTGGTTGTTGTATCGGTGCATACCATTTCGCCCGATCGTCTGCAAATTCTCAAATCCCTTCAAAAAACCTTCAAGTACCTGCAAGTGTCCTCGATATTCCCCATCATAAACTGGATAAGCTTTAAGTTGCCGTATGACAACTCCATCTTCCACATCAGCCGTTGTTGCTAACCCTAAACCAACCAACTCGCGAGTTGCTAATTCGATAAGTTCCGCGTCCGACATTTCCCAAATCTCGTCGCCTACGCTACAGAAATATTCCATTCCTAAACAACTTTTGCTGACATCGGGAACTAAAGCGGCGCTCCAATTCTTAAAGTTTTGAATTCGTCCCACTTTGACTTCGGGAGAGTGAATGTAAATCCAGTTGTCAGGAAACAAATCCTTGCGATCGACAATCAGCGATACAATCAAAAAATCTCGATATTTGAGCGATCGCGCGGCGTGCAATACCTCTTCGGGCGGCTGCGGTTTCATTCTTGCTACCAGCGCCGATATCGGCATACTCGTAATGAAATTATCCGCCGAATATTGAATTAATTCTCCGTTTTGCTCAGCAGTAATACTTTTAATTTTATTCCCTTCACGCTCAAAGCTAATCACTTTAGTATCGAGATAAACTTTGCCGTCTTTATTCTCCACAGCTTCCGCGAACTTTTCCCACATCATCCCCGGCCCCAAAGCCGGATAATCAAACTCTTTGATTAATGTTTTAGTGTCGTTGCTGCCAAACAAAGCATTAATAATTGCTGTCGTCAGGGACAATCCTTTAATCCGTTGCGCCGCCCAATCTGCTTGAATTTCCGAACAAGGAATGCCCCAAACTTTTTCAGTGTAAGTCTTAAAAAATGTTTTATACAAGCGTTCGCCAAAACGATTGATCACCCATTGTTCAAAAGTTTTTTCTTCGGTAAGTGGCCAAATTCTCACTTTCAGATAACTCAAAATAATCAGCGTACTCTCAATTATGCCCAAATTAAAGAGAGTATTGAAGGCACTGATCGGATAGTTAAAAAATTTACCTCGATAAAAGATTCGCGACAATCGTGGCACTTTAATAAACTCATTTCCCAGCACCTCTTGCCACAACTGCTGCACGGCTTCAACTTTAGTATAAAAGCGGTGGCCGCCAATGTCGAAACGATAGCCTTTGTAGGTTTCTGTGCGAGCTATTCCCCCAACTTTATCACCTTTTTCTAGTACAACAGGGATGATGCCTTGCTTGACGAGCTCATAGGCAGCAGTCAAGCCCGCAGGGCCTGCACCGACGATCGCAACAGGATAATGTTTCACTCAGCCTACCTCCAGCTTTTTTATCGAAACTATACAGTTATTTATAACTTGTCAAAGGGATAGATGCACCAGTGAATACCCTGAGAAACTATCGATCTACCTGATGTTTAAGCACAAATTACCTTGATTTATTGAGCGGATACCGGCAAGCTAACTTTGCCAGTCACAGGCTTTTTTTGGTATAAGTAGCGACCAGTGCCGATCGCGAATGCCAGTCCGCTGTAAAAGTAGAAAAGCCAGTGCCACGGAATAGTTTTCAGGGCAAATAGGATACCGTGTTTACGGTGAAAAAATCGGTAAAGCGGTGCATTAATTGCTACCAGTGGTATGGCCAGCAAACTAGCCAGTAACAGAAAGCTCAGCGACCAGCACGTTCCCAAAACTGCCAGCAGCACTGCATAAGTTAAAATCACGCTGATGCGGTTTGAAACTTGCAAGTTGAGGTCGTTATTCAATTGGCGATCGCGCCAAATCAGTTCTGTCCAAGGCAGTGCTCGGTAGAAAAAGTCAGCTTTCACCATACCCATAGGTTTCCACTGCTTTAAATGTTTCACCTGCAATGTTTTGCACAGCCGAATGTTATAACCTGCTTGTTTCAAACGGTAGCCGAACTCAATATCTTCGATCGAAGCTTGGCGGTAACTCTCATTAAAGCCACCCATCTGCAAAAAAATTTCCCGGCGAATCACTCCGCAAGCGCCCCAAAAAGTCGAAGCTTCTTCGTTACCTGTTTGGTGCACGTAGTGGTGCAGCAAGTTCCTGTACTGCGATAGAAAATCAGGATCTCCAGGATCATCGTCGTAAGAGCCAATGAAAGCAGCTAAGTAGGGATTATTTTTGAACACCGATATCGCATAGCCCACAGCTTCTGGACAAACAGCGACATCAGCATCCACAAAAAACAGAATATCTCCCTTTGCAGCTTGGGCACCCAAATTCCTTGCCCGCGCTGGCCCCCCGCATTCGGGAATCCTGATCACTTTGGCGCCGAATTCCTTGGCCAGACGCCAAGAACCGTCGCTTTCACCATCTGCTACTACAATAATTTCGATCGGTTTGGGCACAGCTTGAGCCAGTTTTGACAAACAGGTGCGGAAGTAAGAGCCCCCGTTGTGGACTGGGATAATAACGGATACAGTGGGGTCGGCGGTAGAAATCATTACCTAAATTGTTTAAATTGCAGGGGCTAAAGTTTGCTGGAATTTTATTGTTGCTACTTTACGAAGGGTAAAATTAGCTCTACTTTTTTATTTATAACTCGATTGCTGTTTGTATTCAACTAGATTTTTTGCTGGCATTCTCGATTGGATTTTCCCCAATTCATACCTGTATTCTACGCCATATCTTGCTGAGACTGACCTGACGCAGACAACAGCTTTACAAAATCTTTAAATATAGGATTGTTAGTGTAAACTTGCGAAAAAGCACCCACAGCATTTTTGTGCGGCTGTGTTGCACCGCACAAGATTGTGATTTTATAAGTAAGTACACCGTATAAAATAAAACATACTTTCTACGGATACCCGGGAACTGTCAGGACTTGCGCGGTACAATTTCTTTTACAGACCTCATCCGCGAGTGACTCCTGCACCAAGTGTCGATCGCGACTGCGGACTCAATGCACATTTTATTACTTTTGGCAATATATTTTAAATATACGTCAAATATACGTCTTAAAATTTCTGACGCTGTACGATCGAGCTTTCGTAATTTGCTAACATACCCTTAGCTAGCTCCCTTTGAACCAAAACTTTTACATAAACCCTTTTTTATATTACATGAACAACTCCCAAAACACTTTAAATCAGCCCTTAGTTTCAGTCATCATACCAGCTTTCAACGCTGACAATTTTATTGCTAAAACCTTAGAGTCTGTCTTATCTCAAACTTATCAAAACATAGAAGTTTTAGTAGTTGATGACGGCTCTACAGATACAACAGCCAAAATCGTCCAATCTTTTGCTCAAAAAGATAGCCGAGTCAGCTTATTCCACCAGCCAAATTCCGGCGTCGCCGTCGCCCGCAACCTAGCAATTGAAAAATCAAAAGGCGAATATATTGCTCCCATCGATGCCGACGATATTTGGTATCCGCAAAACCTAGAAAAACAAGTTAACTGCCTGAATTACTCAGCACCATCTGTCGGAGTTGTCTATTCCTGGTCAGTTGATATAAATGAAAAAGACTTGCTCACAGGTGGATTTTATAACTCCACCATCGAAGGAGAAGTTTACACAGCATTAATTTATAAATATTTTATAGGCAATGCCAGCTCATCTCTAATCCGCCGCGTTTGTTTTGCAAAAGTCGGCGGTTACAACGGCCAACTTAAACTAGAAAACGCTCAAGGCTGCGAAGACTGGGAACTGCACCTCCGCATAGCCGAACATTATCAATTTAAAGTCGTACCAGAATACTTAGTTGGCTATCGGCAGATTGCCAGCAGTATGTCTAGCAACTATGCAGCAATGGCCAAATCTCACTCTTTAATTATGGCAGATGTCCGGCAGCAACATCCCGAAATTCCCAGCAGAATTTATCACTGGTCTAGCAGCAATTTTTACATTTACTTAGCTGTTAAAAGCAACCGCAGCGGCAATCACCGCAGTACATTATCTTGGCTGTATCGAGCTTTCAAAGAAGATTTATTAATGGCACTCTTGCGCCACAATTTGTATCTGCTGTCCATAGAAAGTATATTAAAAATAATACTCCCACCGCCAACTGAATCAGGGTTAGAGTTAGAACAAGCATCAGAATCGAGTGAAGGGACGACACTTGCTAGGATTGAGGCGCGAACCAAGGCTCACAGAATGTTGCCATCGCAGCTATACGAAAGAATGCGATTCAATAGCTTAGGAAATCGAAAATCTACATAAACCCTACGTTGAAAAACCCGGTTTTTTGAAGAAACCGGGTTTTTGAGGAAGCTAGAGGGCGTTTAATTCTGCCTGGTTGGTCGATCGAGAATTAGGAAAGAGGGTTAAATAAAAAAAATGAATTTTCCATTCTTACTTCTTCCTTTTTTTCCTGCTTCCTGCTTCCTGACATCCGTTACATCCGTGGAGCGAATCCGTTGCCGAACTTCCGTATTCCGTCTACTTAATCTCTCTAAGCGTGAGAAGCTGTAGCAGTTTGAGCTTGGGGCTGCTTACCATCGGGCGAAATAGATTCCCCTTCAATAAACGATCGCAACATCCAAGCCATTTGTTCGTGCTGTTCCATCAAACCAGTCAAAAAGTCTGCGGTTCCGTCATCCTTAAACTCTTCACCGCACTGTTCAACGTGTTTGCGGAGATTGCGAATAATTAGTTCGTGGTCGTCAACTAAACGCGATACCATTTCCGTAGCCAAAGGCAAATCGCCGATATGTTCTTTTATCGAACCATACTTCAGAAAGCCCTCAGCAGTACCAATTGGATAACCACCTAAAGTTCTCACCCGTTCAGCCATAGCATCGATATTTAGTGTTAACGCCTGATAGTGTTCTTCCCACAACTGGTGGAGCGATCTAAACTGCGGGCCAACTACATCCCAGTGATACTTTTTGGTTTTGATTAACAGCAGATAAGCATCTGCCAGGTCGTGATTCAATAGTTCGATAACGCCTGCACGCTGCTCGTCAGATAGACCTATGTTTAACTTACGCATTGAAATTGTTCCTTCAAATCTAACTTTACATTTATTAGAACAAATTTCCCCAACCACTTACATCAACCCAGAGGACGATCGAAGACGATCGCCTTTTAGTAAAATATCTGCTTTTCAGGTTAAAGTAATTGCAATATTGATACCCTTAGATAGATGCAATCAAACTTATTGTTCCGAAGCGCCTTTGTTTGCCGATCGCATCGATTGGGCAGCAGGGGAACCCCCGCTCAATCCCGCTATATAAAAAGGCTGCACTCTGATTGTTAGTAAAAATCAAGGAATTTATGCCGAAGTTAACGAACATCACACACACTTAATTGTGCGGGCGGGTTTAAATGAGGGCATAAGGAACTTGCAATTAAATATAACCCTTGACCCCATCTAGTAGACCGAAAGAGAGAACCTGTTTGCTCGCTTCACCTTGGGAAGGACTTGCGCTGCTGTGACCACCACAACACTCAGCCGAAGGTATCAACGGCCGTGTAGCGTTTTGGGCCCCCATGAATGCTTTGTCAAACCCGACACTCTGATGAACCATCGTTATGGCAACTGTTTAAACCTGGCTCTTGGCGGATGGCGTCTCCAGGACAGATAAAAAAAGCAGTCCTCTGTGTTTGCGCGAAGGAGGAGAAAGAGGGCATTGCAGTTTGTCCTATCTGGGGAAGACGGGGTAAAGTAGCGGTAGGAAATATTTATCCATACTTTGACTAACTGTGCTACTTTCATTGTTAGCTGTAAACCATCATGCGGGAAATCTGCCAGAGCGTGGAAACCATATTTCAACTGCTGTTAGACGAACTCAAAAAGTCCACTCGCGCGTCTGAGCAGAACTGCCAAGATGTAGCAGGGCGACTCGCAGCAGAAGTCAACAGGATATGCACTGAAAGCCAGCGGATTCAGGCCTCTGGAGATATAGAAGGTTCAGCCCAGAGCCTAGCTCAGCACCGCTTGCAACAATGCCTCCACTATTACAATTTAGGCTCCGGGCCCGGGCGAGTAGAATTGCACAGTACCCTCAGCGCGATCGTCTATCGCTACATCACCCCTCCGCAGGTGCAGTCTAGCTATCAGGCGCGAGTAGAACTGATCAAAGATTTTTTGCAAGGATTTTATCTGGAAGCTTTAAAGGCATTCCGGCGCGAAACCCAACTGCCACCTACCTACAGTCCCCGCACTCGCTTAGAACTAGCAGAGTACATGGCCTTTGTAGAGCGCTTCGGCAAGCGGCGCATTCCTTTACCTCGGAACCGCAGTCAGCAACTAATTATTTTACGGGCCCAAACCTTTTCCCAGCAGCAGCCCAAAGAAACCTCCGTAGATATGGAACAAGCCGCTGACGGAGGGGCTTCCGATTCCGACCAAACTTGGAACGACACCTCGGTGCACTCCGTGCGGGAAGCGATGGCCGGACAGGGTTCCGCTGCAATTCGCCCCCAAGGCGACGAGTCAGAATCTCTGCGGCTAAACGTGATTGACGAATTAGTGGCTTACTTGAAAGAGCGCAATCAACAAGACTGCGCCGATTACTTCGTGCTGCGCTTGCAAGACTTGCCGACTAATGAAATAGAGTCGCTTCTGGGCATAACTCCCCGCCAAAGAGACTATTTGCAGCAGCGCTTCAAGTACCATTTGCTCAGGTTCGCCATGTCGCACCGCTGGGAACTTGTTCACCAGTGGCTGGAAGCAGACTTAGACCGCAATTTGGGTTTGCTGCCTTCTCAGTGGCAGGCGTTTGGCGAGCAAATTGGTCCAGAGGGACAGCGTTTGCTAAAGTTGAAACAACAGGGTCTGTCAGAGTCAGCGATCGCCCAAACCCTGGGTAGCACGGTAGCCCAGGTACAGAAGCGGTGGTTTAAATTGCTGGAACTTGCGTGGGAATTGCGAAATCGTTCAGATTCCGGAGAAGGGGCATCTAGTGATGAATAACGAAACGAACAGGGATGCAGAGGCTTTCGATCGCCATTTTTTAGACTGGATATTGCAGGTGCCGATCGCGAATACCTCTAACGAAAATGAGGAAAACCTCAATCCATCCCCTCGCTCAGAAGAGTGGGGCGACACAGAAGACAATTCCGGGGTGGAATACTGGGAATGGGACGAACCAGACCCGCTGGACTATCAAGTGGGGGCGCACAACAATGCACCCGCACAACCGCTGACAATTGGAGAAATACCGACCGTGCAAGACCGTTTTCAGACCTTGTTAAAAGAAAGGCTTAGAGCCGAAATTGAATCTAACCCGCCGCTGTTCCCCTGGGAAACAGAATTCAAAAGCTACGACCACGATTACCCAGACGATGTAGCCCCGCAATGGGTTCCTCCCCTACACCTCTGGACTCCCCAACTACAAAATATCAGGTGGGGCCGCCTGCCAATTCCGATCGCCCAAGGGGTTTTTGCTCAACTGCTAGAACCTTGTCAGGAACTGGTAATGTCGTCGCTGCGGCAAGGCTCAAAGTTAGTTCGTGCTGTAGATAGCTTATTTCCGGGCCAGTCTCAGGAACTCAACGAGTTAGCTGGTTTAGTGCTCCGAGGTTCTTTGCGGGGACTTCTAGATTTAGAAGATTTCCCGAATTACGAAGCAGCCAGTACCGATCAACAAATGGTGCTGTCGCTGTTGGCCGCCAAGGAAATCATTGAGTCTCTAACTCTCGATTGTCCTGTGAATCAGCCGCCGGTTTCGCGGGAGTGGCTGACTGGTTTGGGTTCGCTGACTCTGGAGGCTCAATACCTCTCGAACCCCAACAGAGAACAGCCAATGCCGTGTTTAAGAGTAGAGTGCCAATTTCCCGGGGCAGGAAGCTTGGAACTCAAGGGAGGAGATGCCGAAGCAACTGCACACCGTCCGAATTCCGGGCATTTAAGTGTGGAGTTGTTTGACCCGCAACCTAACAAGACTTATGCCCTAGAAGTTCGATTCCAAAACTTCGAGACCAGACCTTTGATGTTTGCTATTCGTCCAATTTTAACCGGACAAGATAGCAACTAGAAAGGTGTAATTAGAGTAAATAATTTAGGTTTTTACTCGCTGGTTTGACCTCACACAAAAACAAATGCAATTCCTCGACTTATGTCGTGGAAAACAAAAAAAAAATTAGATATTAGTTCAAGCCCCCAGATTTATCTGTGAAGTTAATCTGTGGAGTCAATCTAAAATCTAATGACAGAGAAATAAGATTTAGATATTAGGTAAAACCCAGCTTTATCTGGGGAGTGAATCTAAAATCTAAAATCTACAATCGTTTGACAGGGAAATAAGATTTAGATATTAGGTAAAACCCAGATTTATCTGTGGAGTCAATCTAAAATCTAACATCTAAAATCTAAAATAGTTGGATGGGTGCACATGACAACTGATAACCTGCGAAATATACCTGTTTTGGGTAAGCTGTGGGAGCAGATTGAGGCCATGCCTCCGCCGGTGATTGAGGATTCTTTACTGCTGCGAATCCTAGTTCAGTTGTTGGTAATTGTGGGAATTGTAGCTACCGACGTTGCTGCTGAAGAAGCTCTGAACTTGTGGGCTGTGCCTGTTAGTATTGTGGGAGCAACTTGGAGTTGGTACCGCCGCCGCGATCGCAATGTAGCTGCTAAGTTCTGCATAGCTATTGGAATGCTGGTGGCGCTGTTCGCTTTTTTTAGCCGCTTGGTGGGAGAATTGAATGATACGCGGTTAGTTTTGGCGCAACTGTTAATCCAACTTCAAGTGCTGCACAGTTTCGATTTGCCTCGCCGCAAGGATTTAGGCTATTCGATGGTAATCGGGCTAATTTTGTTAGGGGTAGCAGCGACTCTTAGCCAAACCTTGACTTTTGGGCCGCTGTTGTTGGTGTTTTTGGCTTTAGCGCTTCCGACTTTGGTGTTGGATTATCGATCGCGCTTGGGATTTGTGAAGCCAGAAGCCATTGGCGAAAAAGCACAAGGTAAAGGGAAAAATGAAAGCCTATCGCTATTTGCTGCTACTTTATCCCCAAAGTATTTTGGTTGGCTGCTGCTGATAACTGTCGGGTTGGGGCTGACTATTTTTGCGTTTTTGCCACGCCTCCCTGGCTATCAGTTGCGGACTTTTCCGGTGAGTGCTCCTATTCAATATCAGGGGGAGTTTGACTCGCGCAGCATTCTGAATCCGGGGTATGTTAGAGGGGGAAATGAAAAAGGGACTGGCGGAGGAAGGGGGAGAAACCCAGACTCTGGGCCAGGAGAGGTAGACTCTACTTTTTATTACGGTTTCAACCAGCGCATTAATCAAAATTTGCGGGGGGAAATGAAACCCCAAGTGGTGATGCGGGTGCGATCGCAGGCGGCGGGTTTTTGGCGCGTGTTGGGATTTGACAAATACACCGGTCAGGGTTGGGAAATTTCTCGCAACGAACAAGCTCAAAAGCTGACTCGACCTCGCTGGTCTTATCAATTTTATCTGAATCCGTTTCCCAATGCGCCTCGGACTCAAGAGGTGATTCAAAGTTATACTATTGTTGCTCCAATGCCGAATTTGATTCCGGCTTTAAACAAGCCGAGGGAACTTTATTTTCCGAGTCCAGAGGCGGCGATTGATGCGGAGGGGGGTTTGCGAGCGCCTGCAGAATTGGGAGAGGGTGTGACTTATACGGTGATTTCTAATGTGCCTTTTCGCGATCGCTCTTTGTTGGGGAAAACTGGTACTAATTACCCGAAAAATATTCGCAATTTCTATTTGGATGTGCCGCCGAAAATTGCCCAGAAGGTGCGAGAAAAAACTGAAGAAATCTTGGCGGCAAGAACTAGAGTATCTCAGTCGGACAGACCGATTGATTCTCCTTACGAAAAAGCTTTGTACTTAGCTCAATATTTGAAGCAAAACCCTAATTATAAAATTGAGAAAGCTTTGCCTTACTTAGAGGAAGGTGAAGATTTAGTGGAGGGTTTTCTGTTTGGCTACAAAAACACTCAGGGCGGCAAAAAAGTTACAGGGGGATATCCAGACCACTTTTCGACGGTACTGACAATTATGCTCAGATCGATCGGGATTCCGGCCCGAATGGCTGGCGGGTTCGATACGGGGGAATTCAACCCGTTTACTGGTTACTATGTTGTGAAAAATACCGACGCTTTTTTAATGACGGAGGTATATTTTCCCAATCACGGCTGGTTTGCTTTTAATCCGATTCCCGGTTATCCGCTGATTCCGGCTTCGGTGGAAGACAACCAGACTTTTAGTGCGCTGGAATCGTTTTGGAATTGGATCGCGGGTTGGCTACCGACTCCTCTCAGAAGCGGGCTGGATTCAGTCATAGGTTTTGTAATTGGCTGGATAACTTTGATTGTGGGCTGGTTTCTGGGACAGTTTGCTAAGGGTTGGGTGGGGTTATTTACTGGTTTGATTGCTGCGATCGGCTTTGGCTTTATTGGCTGGTTAATTTGGCAACTGTGGCGCAAGTGGCGCCACCGCCGCTGGCTGGCGAAGTTGCCGCCCGTGGAGGGGGTTTATCAGGAAATGCTGAAGGATTTGGCGAGTAGGGGATTTGTGAAACCTCGCGCTCAAACGCCTTTGGAGTATGCTGAGGCTATGCGCGGGAATCATGCAACTGATGAAGCTGAGGTGATTGATGAGGTTTCGCAGGCTTACGTGCGGTGGAAGTACGGGGGCGAAGCGGGTAATTTGAACCAGTTGCGGGGGTTGGTGGAAAATTTGAGACGATCGCACTTGAAGAAACTCAAAAAGCGCTGGTTTTAGGCGGTAAGGGTAGGAAAAAAGCGTCGCTTGCCTACCCTGTTGAGAAGTTCGACTAGCTCTTATTTAATCTTAATAAGTAACCCTCCTTATAGCTGGCAAAAGTATAGACCTCTTGAAAAAAAAATCTATGTTATAATTAAAGGTTTTGAATTTTAGCTGGGGGGGTAACAACCAGCCTGAAACCCATACCTTTGTAAGGATTGAGCCAATGTGTGCTAAAAAAAAATAGGCA
>NZ_JAUBTF010000088.1:0-22734 GCF_036702355.1 Microcoleus sp. D3_18_C4 | reverse complement strand
AGTTAGGAGTTGGGATTCAATTAAATCTCAGCAAAACTTTTCATTATATCATAAAATTATTTTGCAAGAGATCTAATAATTTATTTTTATCGGCAGCTTCGATGCCACAAATACAAGCTTTTTCAAAATCGCTAGGATTCAATTTTTTCATAGCTTCTTTGAATCCTATTTCTGCCAGTTTAGCTATTGCTGGTGCTAGCTTTCCTAATAGTCCGATTTCAAATGTCATGGTAAATTTAATAAATATTTGTGTTTAATATATTTTATACTGGTATTATTATTAATTCCAGTGTTATTAAAAATTTTATTGTGTGGTGGGCATCTGAACGCTCTAAGAGATCCTTGCTTACGCTCAGGAGGACAGAATTCCCTGACAGTGCGTAAGTCCTAAATGTTGTTGCTGCAATAATTTCAGTAACAGGCAAGATGCCTGTTCCACAAGAGATTAATGTTTTTATGGCCTAAATTTTAGCAACAGGCAAGATGCCTGTTCCACAAGAGATTAATGTTTTTGTTGGATTTATTTCAGCAACAGGCAAGATGCCTGTTCCACAAGAGATTAATGTTTTTGTGGGGTGGGCATCTTGCCCGCCCCGATCGCCCTTATTGAAAATGCTGTAACATCTCAGGTCAGATTAACCCTAGTTTGAAACAGGCCGCGGCACTTCATAAGTCAAAAAGTCATAGGCCATTTTCGTATTCGGAAAAATAGCCTGCGCTTCCTTGAGCAAATCATCCAGGACGATCGCATTTCCCGGAGCGTAACGCGGGCTAAAATGCGTCATAATTAGCTGTTTAGCCCCAGCAATCAAAGCCACTTGAGCAGCCATTGTTGAAGTTGAATGCAGGCGATCGAAGGCCATTTGAGCATCTTGATGAGCAAAAGTAGCTTCATGAACCAACAAATCAGCATCCTTTGCCAATTCGACGGCCCCCTCACAAAAAACCGTGTCAGTACAATAAACAAACTTGCGCCCGATTTGATCCGGGCCGCAAAAATCAGTACCTTTAAACTGTCGCCCGTCCTCTAACTTTACCGTCTTTCCTTGTTTTAATTGACCGTAAAGCGGGCCGGAAGGAATACCCACAGCCTTTGCTTTTTCTACGTCAAAATGTCCCGGACGGTCTTTCTCAGTTACTCGATAACCAAAAGCAGTAACTCGGTGCTTCAAAGGACCACAACTAACAATATATTCGTCATCTTCATAGATGACTCCCTCGTGAATTTTGTGTACCTTAACCGGGTAAGAAAAATGAGTTTGAGAATAACGAACGCCAGCTTGCAAATATTCTTCAAGTCCCGGCGGCCCGTAAAGATCGATGCGCTTGACATTCCCGGCCAAACCGCAGCTAGCCAGCAAACCCATTAAGCCGAAAATATGGTCGCCGTGCAGGTGAGTGATGAAAATGCGGCTTAGTTGGCTGACTTTTAGGTCGCTGCGGAGAAACTGGTGCTGAGTTCCTTCGCCGCAGTCAAACAGCCAGAGTTCCGCTCGCTGGGGCAAGCGGAGGGCGATGCTGGAAACGTTGCGCGATCGCGTGGGTACGCCGGAGCTAGTTCCGAGAAATGTAATCTGCAAGAGTCAAATCACCTCAATTAAATCTTAAAAAATATGTTACATATATCCAGAGTGCGACAAATCCGACATATAGGAAATAGTCGCAGGCAGGAACCGGGATAAATCGCTGTTCCTGCGAACATCTCTTCGCTAAAATCATTTTTGACAAGCGCACAGAGCGATCCACCCAATTCTAACGTTTTGTTTCTTCCGTTCCCCTTCCTTTTTCCCTTGCCTTCCCTTCCCTTAAAAATTCTTAAAGTCATACAGCACAGGAGGAAAATTTTCAAATGCAGTCAGGAGTATTTTTTGGTTCCGTTTTTTCGACATTAAAAAAACGCTACTTTTGGATTTCGTTGTTGTTTTGGCTGGCAATGGTAGCCCCAGCACAGGCCGCGCTGATCTTGCGAGTGGCGGTACAAGACGGGGCAAGTCAGGTAAAAGTCGGCAGTTCTACTAAGGCTGCAATCCGCGACGGTAGCGGGCGCAATTTGGGCGAACTGCCCGCAAACAGTTCTCAGTCAGCTCAATTTCGATCGGGAACAGTGGCAATTGGTCGCTGGGCCGCCAACCAAGTTTGGATCGAGCCGACGGGAAATGGTTATGTTTGGATTGGCGATCGTTGGTATCGGGGACGCACGCTTCTAGTTCCCCAAAAAGGAGGCTTGACTGCCATCAACTACGTCGATATCGAACAATATCTCTACAGCGTTCTCGGCGCCGAAATGAGTGGCAATTGGCCTCAAGAGGCTTTGAAAGCCCAAGCAGTCGCCGCCCGTTCCTACGCTATCCACCAGCGAATGAAAAGCGAAACCGACCTTTACGACGTGGACAGCACTCAGTATTCCCAGGTTTACAAAGGATTGCAAACAGAATCTTCTGGCACTTATTCCGCAGTCGATGCAACCGCTGGTCAAGTTCTGGCCTACAACGGTCAGATAATTTTAGCCGCTTTCCACTCTGCGTCTGGGGGACATACTGAAAATGTCGAGGATGTTTGGACAGAACCTCTGCCTTACCTGCGTGCTGTTCCTGACTTCGACCAAGGGGCGCCGGTTTACCAATGGAAAGAAAATTTTTCTCGCGCTCAAATCAGCAGTAAGATTTCTGGCGTGGGCAATGTGATCTCGATGAAGCCAGAACGCACTACCGCTCACGGCAGCGTTTTGAGGATGAAAGTAGTTGGAGATGGCGGTTCTAGGGTCATGACTGGCGCAGATTTACGCCGGGTTTTAAATTTGAGGAGTACGCGGTTTACCGTGATTCCTCAGTATGCCGGCGGTGGGAACCCAAGGAACAGCGGCCAAGCTCCTACGGGTTTTCAAGTTGCTGGCAAAGGTTTCGGCCATGCTGTAGGAATGAGTCAGTGGGGGGCCTACAATTTGGCTAGACAAGGATACGGCTACCAGCAGATTTTGTTGCACTATTACCGAGGTGCTACTTTGGCTAGAATTGCAGTCCAGTAACTGCTGGGAATTGGGAATTGGGAATTGGGAATTGGGAATTGGGCCGAAAAGCATTGGTAATTGGTAATTGGGAATTGGACCGAAAAGCATCATCGCCGAAAAGCATTGGTTATTAGAGCCAACAACAAATAACCAATAACTACTAACTACTGCCAACTGCCAACTGCCAACTGCCAACTGCCAACTGCCAACTAACTACATTAAGGATTGCTATGCAAAAGTGGGAGTATTTATTTGTGGATGCGAATATGTATCCTTTTGGAAACAAGCTGATTAGTTTATATGTAAACGGTGAAGAACAGCGAGATTGGAAACAAGGCTCGCTGCATCTATTTGTCAATCATTTGGGGGATGAGGGATGGGAACTTGTGGCTCTGGATCACGACTCGAAGTATGACCAAAATTGTTTGATTTTTAAACGCCCTAAGCTTATTTAATAAAACTCGGAGTATAAAAAATTATGACCTCAATAAAAATTGACATCTTTCACCCTTCTTAGCAACGGGCTAGAAGCCCGTTCCACACACAACAAAGATATTTTATTGTGCAACAGGCATCTTGCCGGGTATTGAAATGGCTGCAGGATTTTAGTTCAACGCAACTTAACAACAAACAACTGTTTTTTGTCATTATTACAAGTTGTCTGAGCGATCGATCCGGCGCTGCCATTCGGCATCTATTTTAGCTGACTGTTCTAGTTCTTGTTGGGTTAGTTCTGTTTCTGTTGTATAAGCTAAGTCTTCTCCTGTCAGAACGTTTTCTGCTGCAAATTCCTGGGCGTAGGCCAGTTTTTTGAGCAAGTTGGCATCGGGTTCGTTTAATAACATTGCTCGCTGCTGACGCTCTTGATTGCGGGATTCTATCCGGCTATTTTTCCACTGAATCCAGAAGTAGCGAATTAAAGGAATTGCGAGAAATCCGACGCCGTAAATCAGGATCATGGGATAGACAGCGCTGACAAAACCGATAAATCCACCGACGAGCAAATTATTAGTTAATAGATTCCCCAAAACTAACGCACCGACAAGATTGACGGCTCCTAACCCTGCTGCCAGCATGATTTGGCCGGAACTGGCGTTGCTGAAACGCCACAGCATTTCTCGCAAATAAGCTGCTACTGGTTGAGGATTTTTCTGAACGGCTGTGGTTTGCAATTGCGGAAAATGGTAAATTATTTGCCCTTCGGGACTGACTTCGGGGCGGCCGTCAAAACGGGCGAGAGCCGGTAACATATATTCTTCGTATTCTCGGGCGTATCCTTGTCCGAGATTGTCTAGATATGGAGCAATTTGTTCGGCGGCGACGGCGCCTCGGTTGTTGCGAATTGCGGCGGCAATATCGCTCCATTTGCGCTCTTCTAGATTGTTATTGGGGTTGCCGTCTCCAAAGAGAAAGGAGAAAACTGCTTCTAGAAAACTCATCTGGGGTTTTTGGCCCGTTAAGCGCGATCGCTGCTGGTAGTATGGTTGGTCATGGTTCCAGTAAAATATCCAGATTAAGTCGTTCCAGAAGTAGGGAAAAAAGGAAAAGCCGCCACCTCTGCCGCCCCCGCCGCCACCTTCTCCTCCTCCCCCGTTATTGTTATCGCCGCTGGAGAGTAAAATTGTGATAGCAACAAAAATTAAGAGGATAGAAGCTACCAGCACTATGCCGAAAGATATCCGAATCAGATAAAATAAAATGCGCCAGATCTTTTGCCACCATTCCTGCAACTGCAAGCGCCAGAATTTGTTTCGCAAAATATCTCGAAAGTTTTTGGGAAATAGGTAGGCAATGTCGCCGGATTCTGCTACTTGCAGGTTGCCGCCTGCTTCGGAGGCGAGGGTTAACAGTTCTCGCTGGGCAAAATTGACATCTAATCCAGCTTTTGCTGCCACGTCTCCAACCGTAACGCGGTAGCCAAGTTGTTCGACGGCTTGCATAATGGTGGGATTCGGAGCCATAGGTTTCTCTCTGTGAAAATTACCCGGTTATTTTTATTATATATTGCGGGAATTAGAGCTGGTTTTGCCGATCGCGTTTCTGATTTTTTTTGAGGCTGCCCTTGACTTTGGGGCAAAATATTGCTAGTGTTTTGCCGAATAACTTTTAAGTATGGGCTAAACTCGGATAGCTTAATAAAACTTTGTGATGGAATTTCTCCTCGGCAGGCTATTTGGTTGTTTGCTCTGAGGGTCAAGGAGGGGGGATTATGGGTACAGTTAGTAAGGTACGGTGTGCGATCGCCCGTTGGCGGAGCCCTCGAGCCGGATCGCCTCTGCACCCTCCTGCAGAACTTTTTCCTTCGGCGCGGGTTTTTGTAAGTTTTGTGTAGAGTGCCAGAGATATGTTAAAGAAATCTAGTTTTTTTGCCAGTCTTGCAAGACTTATATAAAATAGATAGAGCTTGCGAGGGTGTTAAACCCAAGGGCGTGTTTTAAGGTTCGCACTTGCGATCGACTAAACTTTTTAGCGCCCTCAACACAACGGCCCACTACAACAGTGGCGCAATTATTAATAGGAAAACTTTACAGGCTAATTTTTCTGATTAGCCACTAACCAAACAATCGCATATGCCAAGAACTCAACGCAACGATAACTTTATTGACAAAAGTTTCACGGTAATGGCTGATATCATCCTCAAGATTATGCCGGCCAAAAAGCAGGCGAAGGAAGCTTTTGCTTATTACCGGGATGGTATGTCAGCTCAAGCAGATGGCGAATATGCTGAAGCGCTGGATAATTATCATGAAGCGCTGAAGCTGGAGGAAGATCCTTACGATCGCAGTTATGTCTTGTACAATATGGGGCTGATCCATACTAGCAACGGCGAACACGATAAAGCTTTGGAATATTACAGCGAGGCTTTGGATCTCAATCCGAGAATGCCACAAGCACTGAATAATATTGCTGTGATTTACCACTATCAAGGGGAAAAGGAAAAGGAAGCTGGCAATATTGAAGGGGCGGAAGGGCTGTTTGATAAAGCTGCAGATTATTGGAAGGAGGCTATTCGCTTGGCCCCGAACAATTACATTGAGGTACAAAATTGGCTGAAGACGACAGGTCGATCGCAAATTGATGTGTATTTTTAACTAGGATGGGCATGGGGCATAGTTAGTGGTTAATAGTTGGTAGTTAGTCGTTTCTCTAATAACAAATAACCAATTCCCTATGCCCAATTCCCCATTCCCAATTCCCCATTCCCAATTTCCCATTCCCAATTCCCCATTCCCAATTTTTATGATAGACAGAGAAGAAGTTCGGAAAGTAGCGAATTTAGCGAGATTGGAATTAACGCCGGAAGAAGAAGAGCAGTTTACTGGTCAACTTAACGGTATTTTGGATTATTTCGAGCAGTTGAGCGAACTAGATACGAGTAAGGTGCAGCCGACAACGCGGGCGATCGATGTTAGTAATGTAATGCGATCAGACGATTTGCAACCTTTTGCTAAGGGAGAAAGTATTTTGGAGGGAGCTCCCGATCGCGATGGAGAGTTTTTTAAAGTGCCTAAGATTATGTAGCGTTCCCCCTACGCACATAACTGAGGAAAATCTATGCAGGGGCGGGCTAGCAATGCCTACCCCAAGAGCAGATTAAATTAACTGTCAAACAGGTAATAAGTTAGTCCGGTAGAAGCCACCCCACAAGTCGATTAAACTGATAGAAGTCTAAAACAATCTCACTCATAGGGATAAATCTGTAAAGTTCATTCTTGGGGTGACAAATAGTCATGTATGTATTAATTGGTGGAGCAGGAATGATGGGGCTGGGTTTAGCCCAGCAGCTATTAACACTCGGTCATACGGTTGCAATCCTCGATGCCGACCCGCTTGCCTGTCGCTTTGCTCGTGAAAAAATCGGAGTGATGGCATTTGAAGGCAGTGCTGTGAGTACAACGGTTCTTCTGGAAGCGGGAATTAAACAAGCAAACGCAGTCGTTGCAGCACTCAGCGATGATGCACTGAATTTAGCGCTGATCACCCTATCCAGGAGCTATGGTATTTCTCATATTGTGGTGCGAATGCGCGATCGCGAATTCATGGAAGCCTATCGACTTGCGGGAGCCAGTCACATCATCAGCACTATTGATTTGGCAGTTGCATCAATGGCGAATGCGATTGAATATCCTCAAATCGAATCGATGATGCACTTTGAACAAGGACAAGTCGAGGTGCTAAAGCTGCCCGTTCCAGGCGATTGCAATGTGGCAGGTCGCACCGTTGCTCAAATTGCTCAAGACCCTGGTTTTCCAACAGGTTCGCTGATTATTGGTTATCAATGCCATGCCTGCGCCAATCTGGAGATTCCAAACGGCAATACTGTTCTAGAAGCAGGTTCTACCATCTTGGTCGTCACCCGTCCCGAGCTAGTTCACCAGATGATTGATTACCTCGGCATTCGGGCTAGTCATCTGCCAACGTTAGAAGTTTCTCATCCAAATCTTTGATGTAAGGATGAACCAGATCCTCTGGGACAATTCGCTTGCGGAGGGCATCGCTAACTGCTCCTTTTTCTGCTAGAAGCAATCGCCGTCGAATCGTATCTAGCCCGCTGCGATCGCCCTTTACTTGCCCGGCCCGATGTTGATTGTAGAGATCGCGCAGCACTCGCTCAGAGTGTGCTACTCGTGCTTGATATGATGCCCATAACTCTTCGTAAACTGCCTTCGGCAACACGCCAGATTTCAGCAAACTATCTAGCTCATCTTGAGCCGCTTTGGAAGCGATCAACTGAATCTGTAACTGCCCAGCTTCCTGCATTACATCAGAAACACGGCTAATTTTTAGTCGTTTTACTATCCACGGTAAACTTAATCCCTGTCCGACCAAAGAGAATAAAACTGCACCGAACACCAGGGCAATGATGTTATCCCGTCCTGGTAGGGTCAAGGGAATCGCAATAGCTAAGGCCATTGAGAGAGACCCTTTAATATTCCCTAAAACCAAAATGTGCTGCCAGCGTAGCGGAATGGGGCGATCAAACCAACGCAGCCCCGCTAATAACAAATAGACCGAGAGAATCCGTCCCAGTTGATAGGCTAGAATGACGAATAAAATGGATGGCAAAATTCTCCACAGCGTCAGCGGGTTAATTTCAATCCCAATCAGCAGGAAAATAAACGTATTGACGCCAAAACCAGCGTATTCCCAGAAACTCAGCAAGGTAATCCGATCCGAGGCAGACGAACTGCGAGGCAGCCCAAGGTTGCCAAAAACAAGTCCGGTGATGACCACCGCCACTGCGCCGGATACGCCTAAAAATTGTCCGATTTGGAAGGTTCCCAATGCTAGAGCGACGGTTAGCAAAAGGCTACTCAACGGATCGTTTAAGCGAACAAATATCGGCACGCTCAAGTAACCTAAAACACCCCCGACCACTGCCCCACCTAAGGCAACCACGAGCAGTTCCTTCAAGCCTTGTATAGGGGTGAGAGAGCCTGTCGCATAAATTACCAAAAGCAAATTAAATGAAATTAGAGCAGCCGCATCATTGAACAGAGTTTCTCCCTCAACAATGGTGGACAATCGAGAAGGCACACGGATCTCCTTAAAAACCGCGATCATCGAGACGGTATCAGTGTTTGCTAGAATGACTCCGATCAGCAACGCCGGAATCCAGTCTAGTCCTAGCCCAAATTTAACCAGAATAGCGATAATTGCTGAGGAAAAGATCGAGCCTGGACCCGCCAGCAGCGCGATCGGCTTAAAGGTACTGCGGAGACGGCTGATATCCGTATTGATAGATGCTTCAAAAATAAGAATGGGTAGAAAAAGATTTAATACTAAAGATGGGTCTAAACCAATTCGACGCGACAAAACCTCCGTAATCGGCAAGCCTGCTAACACTAAGCCCGTTACATAGGGAATTCGCAACCGTTGAGTTACGAGTGCCACAACAGTGGCAATCAGCAGGAGAATGATCAAGATGATGACCAATTCAGGAATGACTCCTGCCGTTTGGCTATTTGTAGCAGGCTCGCTGCCCAAGGGAGTTTGTTGCGCTACAATCGACTCTATCACCGATACTCCTCCCATAAACTCGTTTTCCTCAAAGAAATTAACAGATTAACTACCGTTTTAGTCTACAGGAGACGGTTCACTCTGTTGTAGGCGTAACTGCAATTTATGTGGTGTATTTGGATGAATGCTGAAGAAGCTGAAACGAGATTTATGGGTAGCCTCGGCGATCTGATCGTTTTTAAAGTGCAATTTTTTTGGTAGATATGGATGATTTCCAAACCCTTACAGGATGCTAATTGCTCTTAATTGTGCTGGTTTTTAATTTTTTTTAACAGTCTCTTCTGAAGTGTTGCCGACCCGATCGCGGTTGCCGAATCGGCGGGTACTGGAAGTTGTCGATCCGTATGTCAGGAGTAAGAGAGCGATCGCCCAAAATCATCGACCGTCAAATTTTTAAGTGGTTTTAGACGTTCTGTTTTGCGGGACTAAATTCCTCGAAGGTAATCCTCCTTTCTGACCTTGAATTTAGGTAGCATCACAGACACGCCACGTCAGAATCTCCCAACGTTTAAGGACAGGTTCAGCAATCACGATCTCATTTTCTCTTGCCTCCATGACGATCAAATAATCTCCCTGGTTAAATCTGCCGTTGTAAATTCTTGCTTGTTCTTCTGGCACCAACCATCCTTGAAGTGCGCCATATAGACCGCCAGCAGTTGCAGCAATCCCACTTCCAACGAAAGTTGCTAAAAGGCTTTCCACCGCTAATGCCTGACCAATACCGGGAATTAGCAGGCTGCTGAGTCCAACAATTAACGCTAATGAACCTAGTCCTATGCTGCCTAAGATCGCGCCTACTTGTGCACCTGTTGCTCTTGTGATTAAAATTTGCTGCACTCCCAAAGAGTCCAAATCATCATGGTCAGAAGGTTTAGCAATCACTGAAATCTTGTGCATGGGGAAGCCCCGGCTTTTTAGCTCAACTAGCGCCTGCTCTGCGTTTCGATGATTAGTAAATAGGCCGCTAGCACGTTTGAGGTTTTGGTAATTCATGAGAAATATTTCATATTCAACGCTACAAAGTTGGTAAATAGTGTGTAAAGTTGCTGGCAATAGCCGTATCACAAAAACCACTTAGTTCAGAGGTGCAAAACGCTTTAGCAAAGCTGACAAAGGAATCATTGGCAGTCCGAATCCGATACAAATTAAGCCTTGGATTGGGTTCAAAGCTTCAGTGTTGAATAACTGATTCATAATGCCCCATTGGCTAAACAGGAATTGGAGAATGAAAATAGCCGCAATGCCGATCGCTACAGCATAGCCAACTGATTCATCTTTACCGCGTAGTTTGGCGACGATCGCCGGAACGAAGCGACTGATGCTTAATAGGTAAAAAGCTTCGGCTGCAACCAATGCTTGAATTGCCATCGTCCGGGCTAGAGCTTCATTACCTGTGGTTTGGACGATCCATTCAAACATCCCAAAGATCACAATCCAGTTAAATACCGAAACTGTCAGAATCCGAGCGGTCAGCCTGCGAGACAGAAGCGGTTCATTGGCAGGTCGAGGCGGCTGTTGCATGACATTGGGAGAGGGTGGCTCAAATGCCAACGGTAAGCTCAACGCAACTGAACTGACCATATTCAGCCAGAGAATTTGTACTGGCAAAATGGGTAGTGGGGTTGCTAGAAGTACGGCAATCAAGATGGTCATGGACTCTCCACCATTCACGGGCAGGATGAAGGCGATCGCCCGCAGCAGATTCTTATAAACCGTGCGTCCTTCCTCAACTGCTTTCTCGATCGAAGCAAAGTTGTCGTTTGTCAACAGCATATCCGCTGCTTCTTTTGTAACTTCGGTGCCTGTAATACCCATCGCTATCCCAATGTCAGCTTGCTTCAGGGCGGGAGCATCGTTAACTCCATCTCCAGTCATCGCCACAATCTCGCCCTTAGACTGAAGTGCTTCGACAATGCGGAGCTTTTGCTCTGGTGCGACACGAGCAAACACGCAGCTTTGTTCAACTGCATTGGCGAATTGCTGCTGGTTCATTTGAGCGAGTTCTTGACCGGTAAAAACGGGAGCCTCTTGGGTTTGATTTAGTCCCATTTGGTGCGCGATCGCTGCTGCTGTTTTGGCATGATCGCCCGTAATCATCTTGACCTGAATTCCCGCAGACCGACAGGCTTGAATCGCTTGAATCGCTTCGGGGCGAGGCGGGTCGATCATGCCTTGCAGACCCACAAAAGTTAACCCTTGCTCAATATCAGAATGCTCAATGGAAGATTGAGAAGCGGGTACAACTTTCTTGGCAAGTGCCAGAACTCGTAACCCTTTTTTCGCCATTCTGTCCACTGTTTGCTCGATCGGCACTGGGTTGAGGGATCTCGCCTCTCCCTCTTCATCAAGCATCTGGCGACACCGCTGGAGAATTGCCTCAATTGAACCCTTGACATAAATCAACCGTTCTGGACGATCGTCATGTAAGGTTGCCATGTATTGAAACTGAGATTCAAACGGCAGTGTATCGAGCCGGGAAAGCGATTCTTCCAGTTTCTCAGTAATTAACCCCGCTTTTTGGGCTACCGCAACCAGCGCCCCTTCCGTTGGACTACCGACTACAGTCCAGTTTCCATCTTGCACTTCTAGATGCGAATCGTTGCACAACAGTCCTGCTTGCAGGCATTCATATAAGGCAGGCGCGTTCATCAAGTCAACGGAATGTCCGTTTACAGAAATTTCCCCGTCTGGTGCATATCCTCCACCGCTAACCCGATATCGCTTTCCACCGGCATCAATCTCCTGAACAGTCATTTGATTCTCAGTCAAGGTTCCGGTTTTGTCGGAACAAATCACGGTGGTGCTGCCAAGTGTCTCAATTGCCGGAAGTTTGCGAATAATGGCGTGCTGCTTTGCCATCCGGGAAACCCCGATCGCCAGTGTCACCGTTAAAATCGCGGGTAAGCCTTCAGGAATTGCGCTGACGGCAAGCGCCACAGATGCCTTGAACACCTCAACCCAAGAAAATCTCTGGGCAATGCCTGCAGCAAAGGTGAAGGCAGCCAAACCTAAAATGACATAGAGCAAGGTTTTGCTAAATTTATCAATTTTGCGACTCAGTGGGGTTTCCAGTGTGGTACTTTGCTGCATGAGTTGGGAGATGTGTCCGGTCTCGGTCATGTCACCAATGCTGACGACGAGTCCGCGTCCCTGTCCAAACGTTACCAGGCTTCCGGTATACGCCATGTTCGTGCGATCTGCCAGTGCAGCGTCTGCCTCTAGCGCCTGGGATTGCTTCTGGACCGGGACAGATTCTCCCGTTAACGCTGACTCATCAACTTGTAAGTCGCGGACTTCGATCAGCCGTAGATCCGCAGACACTTTATCCCCAGAAGACAGCAAGACGAGATCGCCAGGAACCAGTTCACTGGATGAAACTACTTGCTTTTGACCGTGGCGGAGAATGGTTGCCTCAGTTGCAACAGATTTTGCTAAAGCGGCGATCGCATTCTCTGCCTTTGACTCTTGAACGAAACCAATGGTGGCATTCGTCAGAGCAACCCCAAAAATTACCCCTGAATCAATCCACTCTTTCAGAAATGCTGTTACTATCCCAGCAGCTAACAAAATGTAGATTAGTGGCTGATTCAGTTGCTGAAAAAATCGCAACCAGGCACTTTGCTGCTTCTGAGCCGTTAGTTGATTGGGGCCGAGGATCTCGCGCCGCTCCGCTGACACCTCAGAAGATAGACCTATTTCCAGGTCAGTCTCTAAAATCCGAGCCACTTTCTCGACAGAGAGGTGATGCCAAGAGTGTTCTACTAATTTTTCTACATTCGTTGCAGTCATAACGTTTCTTGTCAAGCCAACTGCTTATTTATGATTTCGTCTTGTTTCTAGCGTCATTGATGAAAGTGAGGGAAAAATGAGAGACTGATTTTTGTTACTCACATTTGGATCACATTTGCTCCCTATACTTAGGCAGAGAACCGATTAAGATAACTTATAGGCTTGCCAACCTTAGTTCACGGGATTTGATTTATTGTTGCCTTTTATTAATAAAGTTGTAAAAAGCATTACTTTTGATAGATGAACTATCGTACATTTACTTGTTAAGTTGAAAGGCTAAAAGACTTCATCCTGAGTTTTATCGGCAAAATTGCGTTTCACTACCAACAAAACAAACAAAGAATATGCAATTATTAAAGCTATTTGTGCAAGGAATCAGCGTCAGCACAGTTGCAATTTTGGGTTTAGGTGCTTGCACCTCCCCCAATACTTCACAGACAACTGTTCCATCTACTTCTGCTCCCACAACTGCCACTGGAAATACGACTGTTCCAACCCCTGCTGCGCCTGCAACCACGACCGCACAGACGGCTGAAAATCAAGACATTGACGATATTGCCGATCGCGTAGAAGAGGCCTTGGACTCCGATGGCACCCTCAAGCAATTCGATTTGGACGCAGACGATCGGGATAATTCGATTGTGTTAACAGGGCGCGTTCAAACGGCAGAACAAAAAGCCTTGGCAGAACAAATTGCTCGGCAAGCTGCAGCAAATGTTTCCATCAATAACGAAATCGTCACTCAGTAGTTCTTAATCCTCAAGCAGCAAGAGTATTGGACGCTTCTTGTCGCTTGAGGAATTGCTCGATCGCAGCGAGGAAACCTACAAATTTAACAACCTTATTTGACTGGATGCGATCGCAATATTGAAACAATAAACTTATTCAACGATCTCGTAACGGACTAACTGGCGCACATTTTGACGCGATAACTGTAGTTCTTGCGCGATCGCTGCCTCTATATGGGTTGCGTCAGTCATTGGCAATTCTAATTCCAATTGCTTCAAAATGGGTTCTGCTGTTTCTACCGCAACCTGGGTGGTTCCTTGTTTTCGGTTAATCACCGCGTTGATCAGCAATATATTGACAGACACCGTTGCTTTAAGCTGGGTATCTGCCTGAAGTTTATTCTTTACTATCTGGGGTTGTTGTAATTCTTGAGCCATTAGGAAACTGGAACCAACCCAAAACGCGATCGCCACAAACGGCAATGGCAACCAAAACTCTGCGCCTGATGCTTTTAGCCAACGTCTAATCATCCGCTATTCTTTCCCATCCATTCTGAGGCTAATACTATCTATTGGCACTTTAATACAACTGGATATATCCTAAAATCTAGCTTAAAGAAGATGCGCGAATTACCTCAAACTCTAATAATTCTTAAAACTGCAAGCTGCGAAGGAGGCGAGCCTAGATATGAGAGTTTTGCTGGTGGAGGACGATCCAAAGCAACTGATGCCACTTCAAACAGTGCTGTCTCAAGCAGGACATAGCGTGGATGGGGTAAAAGATGGACAGACGGCCCAGTGGCTGTTATCAGAAAAAGAATATGATTTGTTGATTTTGGACTGGATGTTGCCACATATCAGTGGGGTAAATCTCTGTCGTCAATATCGAGCAGCAGGGAAAACAGCGCCGATTTTGATGATCACGGCAAGAGATACCACGCCAGAAAAAGTAACCGGCTTAGACGCAGGTGCAGATGATTACCTGGTGAAACCGATCGATTTGGTTGAATTTATGGCACGAGTGCGGGCATTAAGACGACGATCGCCCCTTTGGCAAGGAGATACGCTCAGCCTTGAGGATCTACAACTCCACCTCGATACTCTGACTGTTGAGCGACAAGGTGCAACTGTTTCCCTCTCCAGTCGCGAGTTTCAGTTGTTGGAGTATTTTATGCGTCATCCTCGACAGGTTTTGACTCGGAATCAGATTGAACAAGCTGTGTGGGAATGGGGGACTGAACCAGAGAGCAATGCAATTACGGTTCTAATTCGCAAACTCCGCCAACGCTTGCAGACTGTAGGATCGGCAGACTGGATTGAGAGCATTTACGGTATGGGTTATCGCCTCACTTCCCCTGAAAAGTAACGATCGTGAAGGCAAGTCATGTTTAATCAAAGTCGTCGCAATCTGGCTCGTTGGTTCACCCTCTCCATGGGAAGCATTCTCGTGCTGTTTGCAGGGGTGATTTACCAGATTGAGGTAAAAGATAAACTAGAAGCCCTTGACCGACTGCTCTATGACAAGACTAGAGTCATGGCTGCCAGCGTACATTATGAAGTTCGCAAAAACCAGAGCCAGGTCGATCTGAGTCATGTCTCCTTGTTAGGCAGTGGGTCTCATCCGCTTGCAGAAGATCTGATTTATGTACGCTGGTATAACGCACAAAGGCGGTTAGTTCGTTTTTTTGGGACTCCTTGTTCAGAGCAGTTAAATACGCCCTTTGGTTATCTCACAGTTCGATCGACCGATCCACTTTTGGGAAAAGGAATCTGGCTGCGTCAGGTGACATTACCCGTTGAAGGTAGAACAGGGGTACTCGGTTATCTTCAGGTTGCAACTCCCCTGACAGAAACTCAAAACAGGCTCACTGAGCTTCAGATTGTGCTAACTCTCGCTGTCCCGCTGACACTGGGCTTAATTGCCCTCACAGGTTGGTTTCTCAGTGGGCTGGCTATGCAACCGATTCGGCAAGCCTATCAGCAGCTTCAGCGCTTTACAGCCGATGCCTCTCACGAGTTGCGATCGCCCCTCTCTGCCATCCTCACCAATGCCCAGCTTGGGTTAATGATTGCGACTGATGACTCGCGCTACCACCCCCCCTTGGAAAACATTGTAGACAGTGCGAAATCAATGGGACTGCTGGTGAATAATTTGCTGCTGTTAGCTCGGCATCAGGGGCGACTAGCGCCGGAATCGCTCAGGTTAATCAATCTCAACGAGTTCCTCAGCAATTTAGCAACCCAGTTTCTCGCACTTGCAGAAGTCCAAAATATCAAACTAACCTGCGAATTACCGGCACAACGGATTGAATTGTTGGCCGATCCTGATTTGCTACGGCAAGTAGTCGAAAACTTGCTTTACAATGCCTGTAAATATACCCCCGTTGGCGGAACTATACAAATACGCCTAGTTCTTCATTCCAATTTGGCAGTCATTCAGATAATCGATACGGGAATCGGTATTCCAGAAGCGGACTTACCCTATATTTTTGATCGCTTCTATCGAGTAGACACCGATCGCTCGCAGGAGAGTGGAGGCTTTGGGCTGGGGTTAGCGATCGTCGAACAAATTGTCAAGGCACACAGCGGACAAATACAGGTGACGAGTGAAGTGGGCAAAGGCTCAACGTTCCAGGTTGAACTGCCGCTCAAACTTTATCACTAAGCCGCCTCAAACGAGAGAGAAGGTGCACTCTGCTTCCTGCTTTAGACGTAACTGCAATGTATGTGGTGTATTTGGATGAATGCCGATGAAGTTTAAACATGATTTCTGGGTTGGTTGGGCGCTAGGGGCGATCGTCCTGAGTTCTTGTTCAGACCAAACTACCTCACCAAGACAACAACTTGATACAAAACGTGAAACCTCACTGAGAGCAGTCCCGTTAGATCAAACAAAAGTTGTGATGGGACAAACCGTATATGTCCCTATTTACTCACATATTTATCACTACAATAGCCAGGATAATGTGATGAATTTGTCCGCGACGCTCAGTATCCGCAATACGGATCTGACAAATTCAATTATTATCACTTCGGTGCGTTACTACGATAATGATGGGAAATTGATTAGGCAGGACATTAAGAGTCCAGTAGAACTGAAGCCGCTTGCTTCCACAGACTTTTTCATTGCAGCAGATGATACAAGTGGAGGCTCAGGTGCAAACTTTATTGTGGAGTGGGTTGCAGAAAAAACGGTTTATGATCCTGTCATTGAAGCTGTCATGATTAGTACCTCTTCTTCTCAGGGTATTTCATTTATCAGTCCCGCTAAAGTTCTCAAGCAACACAAGATGCAGAAGTAATTTTAGAGGATTAAATTATTGCTTTACAAGGTAGTTTTAGACTACCATAAGGGGCGCCATCTCATATTTGTAAAAACACTTCTTCTGGCTTCTTCCTTTTTTATTGTGACTTTTTTCTCCAGCCTCCTGACTCCTAACTCCAATTTCTAGCTTGGCTGCAAAAGTGAGATGCTCCGATTTTTAATTTTTAACTTTGTACATCACTATAATTATTTTAGAATAAAACGATAGCATTACTGTGCATGGCTACCCAACTTTTTTCTGTTAAGATTAGAGAGCTTGAGGGTGAATACTAAAAATATAAATGAGGACTTAGGGTATGCAAAAGCGACAATTGGGGACATCACAAATTCAGATTACCCCGATCATTATGGGGACTTGGCAAGCTGGGAAGCGGATGTGGGTGGGAATTGAGGATGCTGAAACTGTCAAAGCAATGCGCGCGGCTTTTGAGGCAGGTATTACCACATTTGATACGGCTGAGGTTTATGGAGAAGGGCATTCGGAACAAATTATCGGTCAAGCACTTTCAGATGTGCGATCGCAAGTAGTTTATGCTAGCAAAGTTTTCGCCAACCACCTGAAACCCGATTTGTTAATCGAAGCCTGTGATAGATCACTAAAAAACCTCAACACCGATTATATCGACTTTTACCAAATCCACTGGCCTGCTGGCACTTGGAATTCCGAGTTAGTGCCAATTGCAGACACAATGGACGCCCTGAACAAGTTAAAAGAACAGGGAAAAATTCGGGCGATCGGCGTTTCCAACTTCTCCCGCGCCCAAATAGAAGAAGCCGCCCAATACGGACGCATCGACAGCTTGCAACCGCCCTATTCTCTGTTTTGGCGCTGGGTAGAAAAAGAGGCGATGTCCTATTGTGTGGACAATCATATCTCCATCATTGCCTATTCATCTCTAGCTCAAGGAATATTGACAGGTAAATTCGGGCCAGAACACAAGTTTGAAGAAGGCGACCACCGCGCCAAAAATAAGCTGTTCATCAAAGAAAATTATGACCGAGTGCAAACAGCATTAAATCAACTCAGGCCAATTGCCGATCGCCACCAGATAAGCTTGGGCAACTTAGCTTTAGCTTGGTTGATTTCCCAGCCACAAACAAATGCAATTGTCGGCGCGCGCGACGGGGAACAAGCAGCCGAAAATGCTAAAGCTGCTGAGGTAAAATTGAGTGAAGAGGAATTAAAAGAGATTGATGCGATCGGGCGAACAGTCACCGATCATTTAGACGATAACCCCGTTATGTGGAACTTCTAAAACAGAACTGACGCAACTGGCATATATAGTAAGGTACTCCGGAACTCACGCCCAGATCACCATTCTCGCTTAACTGGCTCGAAGCCCGTTCCACAAAGAGTGAATTTCTTGTGGAATGGGCTTCTAGCCCGTTCCTAAAAAGCTAATGAGGTATAATATCTACTGCGCTGTGGAAATATTCAAAAAGTTAAAATCAAAAATCCGCAATCTAAAATCGAATGAGTTACTGCCTAAATCCCAACTGTTCCAAGCCACAAAACCCTCCCGCAGCCAAAATTTGCCGAAATTGCCGTTCAAAACTGCTGTTGCGCGATCGCTACCGGGCTATAAAGGCGATCGGACAAGGCGGTTTTGGCAGAACATTCCTCGCCGTTGACGAAGACAAACCCTCAAAACCTCGCTGCGTTATCAAGCAATTTTTACTCACAGAAACCCCACTCATCCCATCAGCAAGTAATCGCAACAGCAAAAAAGCAGCCGAACTTTTTGAACAAGAAGCAATGCGATTAGACGAATTGGGCAAACACCCTCAAATTCCAGAACTCTTAGCCTATTCCATCCAAGACGGCCGACAATATGTAGTCCAAGAATTTATCGACGGGCAAAATTTAGCACAACTTGTAGAAACAGAAGGCAGATTTAGCGAAAATCAAATTCAAGACTTACTCAATAGCTTATTACCCGTCCTTCACTTCATCCATTCCCACAACGTTATTCACCGAGACATCAAACCCGGAAATATCATCCGTCGCGCCGACAAACAATTAGTTTTAGTAGACTTTGGCGCCGCAAAAATTGCCACAGGTACAGCTTTACTCAAAACAGGAACCAGCATCGGCAGCCCCGAATACATCGCCCCCGAACAAGCTAGAGGCAAAGCATTTTTTACCAGCGATTTGTACAGTTTAGGCGTAGCTTGTTTGTATTTGCTAACTCAAGTTAGCCCTTTTGACCTCTTCGATCCTGGTGAAGATGTCTGGATATGGCGGCAGTATTTGGCCAACAACCCCGTGAGTGAACAACTCGGAAAAATTTTAGACAAAATGATTGAAAATGCTACCAACCGCCGCTATCAAACGGCTGTTGAAGTATTAAAAGAAATTAATCCCCAAGTTGCGATCGATCTAGCAATTCCTCAAACAAATTCCAAGTTAGTTAAACCCGGAAAAACTCCCGCCCAGCCCCAACAGCAAACCTATAACTGGCAAGGTCTTCACACCCTCACAGGTCACAAAAACTTAATTTACTCCGTGGCTTTCAGTCCCAACGGAGAAGTTGTAGCCAGCGGCAGCGATGACAAAACAATCAAGCTGTGGGGAGTTGAAGACGGGCAAGAAATTGTCACCCTCACAGGACACGCTAACTCGGTTTATACAGTAGCTTTTAGCCCGGACGGACAGATGCTAGCCAGCAGCAGCCACGACAAAACTGTCAAACTTTGGCGGATGAAAGATGGACAAGAAATCCGCACCCTGATCGGTCACAGTAACTCAGTTTACGGCACAGCTTTCAGTCCCGATGGCGAAATTATTGCTAGCAGCAGTTGGGACAGAACAATCAAGATTTGGCGAGTCAAAGACGGGCAAGAAATTCGCACGCTTGCGGGTCACATCAATTTAGTTTATTTTGTCACTTTTAGCCCGGATGGGGAAACTCTTGCTAGCTGCAGTTGGGACAGAACAGTCAAAATTTGGCGAGTCAAAGATGGGAAGGTAATTCGCACGCTTACAGGTCATACAGACTCCGTTCGCTGCATAGCTTTTAGTCCAAATGGAGAGTTTTTGGCGAGCGGCAGCCATGACAATACTATTAAGATTTGGTGGGTCAAAGATTGGCAAGAAGTTTTAACTATCACAGGACATTCTTGGTATGTTGATTCTATTGCTTTTAGTCCCGATGGCGAGATTCTGGCTAGCAGCAGCAATCAAACTATCAAGATTTGGCGAGTGAAAGACGGTCAAGAAATTTGTAATATTTCGGGTCATACTAACTCGGTTTACTCTGTTAATTTTAGTCCGGAAGGAGAGTTTTTGGCTAGCGGCAGCAGTGACAAAAGTATTAAGATTTGGCAGAACACCATGTTTGTTTGATTAACCACAATCAAAATTGTTTGTAATCCTTGGGCGGGGGCAGGTTTATGAGAATTGGTGGTTTTAGGCAATTATTGTTGGTGGTGAAGCTGCCCCTACAGGAAGTACGATCGATTCACCGGACACGATATGATTCAACCGTTCTCCCTTTCAATTTTCCGTCGCAACTCTCGAATTATTGCACTTGTATGGCGCTCGCGCGACACTTGCCAGCATTCCTCCACAATTTCTGATACATTAAAATTGGATAAATAACGGCTAACTGAACTTTCGACATATCGATCGTTTTGCAAGTCGTAAATTATGAGCTTATTTTTCTTAAATAGCCACAGTTCCGGCACTTGATAAGGCAAGTAATCATCTAAATCCGTGTAGCTAGTTACGTCTACTTCAATTACTAGATCGGGTGGCGGTTCAACACCCCAAGCAATCCGATATTTACCAATAATTGCCACACAATTATCGATATAAAAACAATAATCAGGTTCAATTCCTCTTTCTTCCGGCCAATCCATGGTAATTGGTGTAAACGCTTCATAATCTCGCCCCAAATAATCTAGCAAAACCATTGCCACCATTGCAATAATATGAGCTTGTTTTCCGTGTACTGGTAAAGGGGACATTAATAAAATCTCTCCTGGTCGATATTTGATGCGCGGAATCTGACGATCGCCCAATTGTTCTACAAGTGCTTGGTAATCCTGCCAACTACCTGGCAACCTCACAACTGTTCCTGGTGGCAACTGAATTTTTTCTGGCGTGACGACTGCGAACATAAAATTTATACCTCCTGACTGAGGATGTGTGTTTTAAACAACTAAAAGATATTTATCAATCTATCTGCTTCACTACCTCCAAGGCTAACCCTACCACTTCTGCAATTTGCTCATCCTTCAATCCCAACTGTCGTAATTTACCAATCATTTCAATTTTAACTTGATTCGTGCTTTCCTGGAAGTCGGGAGTCGGAGGCTGACTTTTGTCTGGGGTAGGACTGGGTTTTTATGAGCAGGTCTTGATATAGTTAATGGTGTTGCTATTACCATCAATATTATTACTATTATTTAAAGCAATCTTTATAGTGGATTGCCGTTTTAGGACAGATTTAAGATTACCTTTATCAACTGATTCGCCAAAAACATCAGATAACATTTGCAAAAGCTCGTAACCTACATCCTTAGCATGACCCGCCGTACAACCGTAAGTATCTGCAAGATCAGAATACTTTTGTCGCTTCAGTATTCCCTCGATAATTTTACGCTGCAAGTCATTGAGATGTTTGCCTGTATTAGCGCTGAGCACTTCATCTACAAATTGCAAGATATGGGCAGTGTCCATCAGTAGGGGGGTCGGAGAACTATCGTTAGTATACCCGACTTTATCCGTCTTTATCCGCCTTTATCCGCCTTGCATCGCAATTTTAGAAATTCGCGTCTTTATCCGTCTTTTTTCGCTTTGCAGTTTTGGGTGATCGGTCTATAAATGAATAGATGCTAATGTTTAGGTGACAAGATGAATAAATTACTGAAATTTACAATGTGCCTTGCTGCGGCTACCTTACCCCAAGTTTTTACTCTTGGATTTATTAATGATGCTCAAGCTCTAGTTAACCGCTCAGATTTGAATGGCTTACTACTCGCGCATCCTAGTAATGGTAAAGTCTACTGGATTGATGAAGGAAAACGACGGTGGATTGCAGGTCCTAAAGTTTTCGCCCTCTTGTTTCCTGGAAGGCAGGTTCAGCAATATATAGATGTCGAGCTGATTGAGGAAGCATCATCATTAACAATGGAAAATAGAATTGTTCTTTGTAAAGAGAACGGTCATCGTTTAAATAACAAAGTGTATCTTTTGGATCAAGGTACTAAACGCTGGGTTGCAGGTCCAAAAGCTTTTGAACGTAACTTTGTTCTAAAAGCGGTAACACCTATATCTTGTCCGGCTTTGGTGAGCATCCCAGACGGTAGACCTATCCAATAGGTCGCCCACCTTTATGGAAGTTCTAACTGTGAAGACGCTATTGCTCACTAGAGGGAGCGCACTTCCTCACCGAATCATCTCCTCAGCAGACAACAGGAGATGAGTGGTAAAGTTCAGACTCAATCCGACTGACAGGGCGATCGGGTGTGGTTTTTGATTGGGAACGTATTGTTTGACACTTAAATTGTTAAGTATGAAGAAGATAAAGGCTCAACTTCCTGGAACCGTTTTTCTAGGGTTACTAATTACAGGTTCATTATTTCAATCTTCTGGGGCTTTGGCTCAACAAATAGCAAAAATGAGATTTGTTTGGGATTTTACACCCGTAGGCGGTGCTGTCTACTTCAACATCTGCACCGATCCTGAATTCAACGTCAACGAGCGTACAGGAGGATGTGCAAATATTAATGTTCTGAACTCAAATGTAACACAGAATAAAGATAGAACACGGTTAGTAACTGATACAGCAAATTCCATGTAAATGTGGTACACTACATTCAGTACATCAGCAGAAAAAATGAAAGCTTATTCGATCGAG
>NZ_JAUBTF010000087.1:0-22862 GCF_036702355.1 Microcoleus sp. D3_18_C4 | reverse complement strand
CGCCCGCCTTTCTCCCCAAATTCTTTACAACTCCTCTTGGGGTGGTGCGCCGCAGGCGCACCCCCTGAACGGTTACTCAAATTCACCACTTCGCGACCGGATTTGCTGTCCAGGGCGGCTGTCGGTTCGTCAGCTAAAACAATTTGCGGTTGACTGACCAAAGCGCGGGCGATCGCAACTCTTTGTTTCTGTCCCCCTGACAAGTCATCTGGATAATAGTTAATCCGCTGTTCCAGTCCTACTAATTCTAGCATTTTTGCAGAGCGATCGCGCATTTGGGAACGCGACAAATTCCCGTGAACTTCCAAACCCATCTGCACGTTTTGCAGCGCCGTCAAACTGCGGTGCAAGTTGTGCGCCTGAAAAATATAGCCAATTTTCCGTCGCGCCTTTACCAATTGGTCTGAACTCGCATGGCACATCTCTTGACCGAGAATTTTGAGACTTCCAGATTGACCAGAACGCAGTCCGCCAATCAAAGTTAAAAGCGTAGTTTTTCCCGAACCGGAAGGCCCGGTCATCAGCACGATTTCACCTGCATCAATTTCGAGATTAATGTCAAAAAGTACCTGTTTTCGCAGTTGACCTTGACCGAAGTAGTGGTCGAGTTGGTGCAGAGAAATTACCGGCTCACAAATCGGTAATTTGTTAGTTGTCGTGCTGATATTAGTGGATTTCATAAGTTAAAAGTCAGGTTGGTAGTGAGGACTTTCGTCCTCAATCAACATTGATCTGCGTTAATCTGCGTAGATCCGCTACCATCTGCGGTAAAAATTCCCAAATATGCCATCTGCGGTAAAAATTCCAACGTAACGTAACTAACTGAGCAATTTCTTCCGTTGGAAAACCTAAAGCCATTGGTTTTGGCGCTGCGGGAATTATTTGCACGTCAGAGAGTAATGATTTGATGATTTTTATCTACTGCGATATCGTGAAGGTCGATATCTCCTGTAGTATAGCCGATTCTTGGAATATATAGGCGATCGTAACCTGGATGTTCCCCACCCGCAGCTAGCACATTGTCTAGCCAAAGTTGATATTTTGAGCTTAAATAGAGGCGTTCGTACAGTAAAGTCCCATTGCGCGATCGAAGATTCGCCAAAAAGCCTAGATTCTGTTGGTTTCTGGCTGAGCACCTATGTTTTCATCGCCTTGAGAAAATCCGAGAATTAATCACCGCACCCAGCCGCCAGCCGCTCCCTTTCCCTCCGGTGCGATCGTCATTGTTGAACACCAATGGATTAATATTTACAAAATCTTTTAAGATAATTGAAATTTCATGAATTTAAGTAAATAAATCACTATTGATTTTGTAGTAAATGCTTTAATAGCAGTATAGCATAATTATTTACTGAGTCTGCAAAAGTTGTGATTGATTAGATGAAATAATCATCCGGTAAGCAAAAACTTTTGCAGTGAATGAGTTAGAACTTACGCACCGATCCGAGATTTCGTTGTTCTCGGCTTTTGGTATCACCAAAAGCCTCATTTATTGTTGGTAATTGCGCTGAATGCGTAAGTCCTAGACTTAACAAAAACCAATAGGTGATTACCATGAACAAGGAAATCATTTTCGTTGACTCGTCTATACAAGATTATCAAAGCCTGATTCAAAACGTCAATTCCGCTCAAATTGTGATTTTAAATGAAAATTCGAGCGCGATCGCACAAATTACTCAAGCCTTGGCAGATCAAAAAGATGTTGCAGCCGTACACATCCTTTCCCACGGTAGCGAAGGTAGTTTAAAACTCGGTTCTGACATACTCAATCAGAATAACCTAGAAAATTTCAGCAGTCAGATAAAACAGTGGGGAAATGCCCTAACTGAAAACGGCGATATCCTATTATATGGATGCGATGTGGGCGCGGGAGAAACTGGCCTCAATTTTGTCAAACATCTCAGCGAAATAACAGGCGCAGATGTAGCAGCTTCTAACGACTTAACAGGTTCTGCGGCCTTTGGCGGCGACGGGGAGTTAGAAGTGAAATTTGGGGAAATTGAAACCCAACCCCTGAATTTTCCCAATTATGACTACACTTTAGCCGGACTCACTGGCACCGCAGATAGCAAAGCCATCAATGTTACTGCTATCCCTACTTCCACCGCGATCGATGTTTTAGCGAACGACACGGGAACCGGCAGACTCAGTGTTGATAGTATTGTCACCGGCCCTAGCCACGGCACCGCGATTATTGGTGATTCGATCTATGTCGGTGGCAGTTTCACCCGCATCGGCGGTCAAACTCGCAACTCCATTGCGAAGTTAAACTCTGATGGGACTGTTGATACTAGCTTTAACCCGAATGCGGATGGTAATAATTCTCCTTCTGTCAACGCGATCGCCATCGATAGCAGTGGCAACCCCTATGTCGGTGGCGAGTTCACCACCATCGGTGGCCAAACTCGCAACCACATTGCCAAGTTAGACCCGATTACTGGGGCTGCTGATACTACCTTTAACCCCAATGCGAGTGGTTGGGTCCGGGCGATCGCCATCGATAGCAGTGGCAACCCCTATGTCGGTGGCGACTTCACCACCATCGGTGACCAAACTCGCAACCACATTGCCAAGTTAGACCCGATTACTGGGGCTGCTGATACTACCTTTAACCCCAATGCGGATAATTTGATCCGGGCGATCGCTCTCGATAGCAGTGGAAACCCCTATGTCGGTGGCTGGTTCACCCAAATCGGCGGTCAATCTCGCAACAACATTGCCAAGTTAGACCCGATTACTGGGGCTGCTGATACTACCTTTAACCCGAATGCGAATCGTGAGGTCGGAGCGATCGCTCTCGATAGCAGTGGAAACCCCTATGTCGGTGGCGACTTCACCACCATCGGTGACCAAACTCGCAACCACATTGCCAAGTTAGACCCCACTACTGGGGCTGCTGATACTACCTTTAACCCCAATGATGCGGGTTTTTGGATTGTCACGGCGATCGCCCTCCATAGCAGTGGCAACCTCATTGTCGGTGGCTGGCTTTCCGGGGGGTTACACGCCGGTCATCCTCCCTTCCGAAGTGCGAAGTTAAACCCAACTACTGGGGCGACTGATACTACCTTTAACCCCAATGTGGGTGTTCAATTCAATGCGATCGCTTTCGATAGCAGTGACAACTCCATAGTTGGTGGCTGGTCTTTCATGAGCCTATCTGCCAAGGTTGCGAAGTTCAACCCGACTACTGGGGCGGTTGATACTACCTTTAACGCCACAGCTAACCCGTTTGGGTGTTCTGTCATCAATGCGATCGCGATCGACCCGAAAAAAAACATCCTCTACACCCCTAACGCCAATTTCAACGGCGTAGACACCTTCACCTACACCGCCAAAGACAGTAGCGGTGTCAGCACTCCCATCACCATCAACGTCCTCGTCAACGACTCCCCCCTATTAGATACCAGTGGCACCCCCACCCTCACCGCCCAAAACCAAGGAGACAGCGCCAGTACCGGCACACTAATTAGCACAATGATCGCGAATCTGGGGGGAACAAAAATCACCGACAGTGACACCGATGCCAAACAAGGCATCGCGATCACCAGCGTGGACACAACTAACGGCACTTGGCAATACACCACTGATGGCACAACTTGGAATACATTTACCGCCTCGCCCATCAATGCACGTCTCCTAGCCTCCGATGCCAATACCAAAATCCGCTTTGTCCCCAATGCCAGCTACAATGGTACTGTCACTAACGCCTTTACCTTCAAAGCCTGGGACCAAATCACCGGCACCAACGGCGGCACCGCAGACACAGGAGCAGACTTAACCAATAACAGCACATCCAGCGTATTCAGCGTGGCTGACGAAACTGCCAATATTACCGTCAACCCCGCCCCCACCATCACCAGTGTCAGCGCACCCACCAATAACACCTATGGAGTTGGAGAAAACCTGGACTTTACCGTTACCTTCAACGAACCCGTAACCATCACTGGCGGTGCCAACTTACCGATTACTCTAGATACTGGCGGCACCCTCAACGCTACCCTCAATGGTACAGGAGCCTCTGCCACCACCCATACCTTCCGCTATACTGTTGCTTCTGGCAACCTAGATACCGACGGCATCACAGTTGGTACGGCCTTAACTTTACCCACGGATGCTACCATTCAAAATGCCACCAAGGCCAACGCGATCCTAACTTTAAATAGCGTCGGTAGCACCACAGGCGTATTAGTCGATGCCGTTGCATCCACCGTCACCATAAATCCTGTTGCTGATATTACGACAGCCGGAGGAACCAGTCAAAGTTTGACAGTTACTTTCAGCGATAATAATGCTGTCGATGTTACAAGTTTGGACAGTTCTGATATTTTGATAAATTGGTCTGGCGGTGACATTCCTGCCAAATTTGTCAGTGCCGATACTAATAGTAATGGTACGCCTCGGACAGCAACTTATTCGTTTATTCCGCCTCGGGGAAGTTGGGATAATACTGACAATGGAACTTATACTGTTGAGTTGCAAGCAAGTCAAGTTAAAGATAGTCTTGGCAATTTCAATGCGGCTACCAGTTTAGGGAGTTTTAACGTTAATATTGCGGTGCCGGTTTTCCCACCAACGCCCATACCAATTCCACCGGTAACACCGACACCAACGGTGACACCAACTCCCACAGAAACACCGACAACACCAACGGAAACACCAACACCAACGGAAACACCAACACCGACACCAACTCCCACAGAAACACCGACACCACCAACGGAAACACCAACACCAACGGAAACACCGATACCGACACCAACGGAAACACCAACACCGACACCAACTCCCACAGAAACACCGACACCGACACCCATAACGATCGCAATTAACACGCCATCAGTCAGTAATATCGATCGCGGTGAACCAACTAATTTACCACAAAATCAAGAAGTAGATGGCAACTATCTACTGACTGATGAAGATGATACCAGTATCCCACAATCAGCCTTTGGCAAACCTATATTCGCGTTATCAGGTAATGATAACTTGACGGGAAGTGACGAGAATGACACCATCTATGGCAACCAAGGTGCTGATACCATTGATGGCGGTAATGGGAAGGATCAATTGTTTGGGGGTAAACGATCGGACCAATTGTCGGGTGGTAATGGTGATGACTTCTTGAGTGGAAATAATGACAATGATACTCTCACAGGTGGCAATGATCAGGATCTCTTACACGGGGGGAAGGGAAATGATGTCTTGATTGGTGGGAATGGGAATGATGAGTTATGGGCAGATCAAGGTTTCGATGTGCTCACAGGTAGCTTGGATAATGATACCTTTGTGTTACAATATACCGCTACTGACCCATCTCAAGCTGATGTGATTACTGACTTCACTACTGCCGATGATAAAATCAAGTTGATTGGTGTCAATTTCAGTCAACTTACTTTTGAGTCGGTTAATGTCATCTTAGATGGGGTGATGCCTCTAACTGCAACGGCGATTAAATCTGGGAATGACTACTTGGGATTGGTTTATAATGTGAATCCAACTGCTTTTAAGAGTGGCTCTTTCTTGTAAGATTGCTGGGGAAGACACTATACGCTAGGCCATCACAGGGAGGCGATCGCACTAACCGGAGGTTTGAGCTTTGGCAAGTTAGCAATCACTCAAAATAATCAGGGAACAATTATCAAAAACATCTTGACAGGGGAGGAGTTAGGTGTTATGATTGGAGTGAGTGCGAATATTCAAATATCGCCAAATTTTCGGCTTTAAATTTTGACATCCAAAATTGAAAATGAGGGAGTTATGGGTGATGTCTATTCTTCGGAAATTTAAAAATTAGGCTAATTTTCCATCTTCCATGTGAAGGATGCGATCGGCAATATCCAAAATACGGTTATCGTGGGTTACTAACAAAATAGTACAACCCTGTTCTTTGGCTAGTTGCTGCATCAAATTCACCACTTCGCGACCGGATTTGCTGTCCAGGGCGGCTGTCGGTTCGTCAGCTAAAACAATTTGTGGTTGACTGACCAAAGCGCGGGCGATCGCAACTCTTTGTTTCTGTCCTCCCGACAAATCGTCTGGATAATAGTTAATCCGCTGTTCCAGTCCTACTAACTCTAGCATTTTTGCAGAGCGATCGCGCATTTGGGAACGCGATAAATTCCCGTGAACTTCCAAACCCATCTGCACGTTTTGCAGCGCCGTCAAACTGCGGTGTAAGTTGTGCGCCTGAAAAATATAACCAATTTTGCGCCGCGCCTTTACCAATTGGTCTGCACTCGCATGGCACATTTCTTGACCGATAATTTTGAGACTTCCCGATTGACCTGATCTCAGCCCGCCAATCAAAGTTAAAAGCGTAGTTTTTCCCGAACCGGAAGGCCCCGTCATTAGCACAATTTCACCTGCTTTAATTTCGAGATTAATGTCAAAAAGTACCTGTTTTCGCAGTTGACCTTGACCGAAGTAGTGGTCGAGTTGGTGTGCGGAAATTATAGGTGCTGGAATCTCTAAGGCGTTGGTTGTCTGGTAGAGAGTAGTAGAATTCATAACTTCTTGGTTTGAGGTTTGAGATTTAAGAATAAACCGCTTTCTTCGTCGAGAATGCAGAGAAAAAACAAGAGAATGATTACAAAAAATCTGTCGTTAGTCAGGAGTTTATACAAAATCTGGCTTTAATACACCCTTTATTCTTTAGTCCGCAGAGGCGGCGTTCCTTTGTGTAGTAGCGGTTTCAACCGCCGAGTCTTAGAAAGAGGTTTATAACCAGAATTTAGCGTCCTTCAAACTCTATTTTTCATTTCCCCTTAAAACATATCTGCTGGATCGGCTGCTTGCAGTTTGCGAGTGGCAATTGCTCCCGAAATAGTGCACATAATCACGTTCAAAAGCAATACTATAACTGCTCTCAGCAGCGTCATATAAAGGGGTAAATTTGTAGCTTTGCGAGTTAAAGAGTAGAGTCCGAGAGAGACTCCTACTCCCGGCAAAAAACCGAGGACGGAAAGAATTAGAGCTTGTTCAAAAACGATGCCTAGTAAATAAACATTGCGGTAGCCCATCGCTTTGAAAGTAGCGTATTCTCCCATGTGGTCGCTGACATCGGTTGAGAGAACTTGATAAACAATAATGACACCCACTACAAAACCCATTGCGACGCCTAAATTAAACACAAAGCCGATCGCAGTATTCTTAGCCCAATAGTTTTTCTCAAAATCGATAAATTCTTGTTTGGTTAATACCTTGACATCCGGCGGTAAATATGCTTTCAAAACTTGTTGAACTTCCACGGGGTCAGCACCCGGTTGCAGTTGAATTAACCCGGCATTAACACTCGCGGCGTTTTGTCTCGCAAACAGGCGCAGGTAATTTTGATCGCTAGTCATCAAAATACCGTCGGCGGCAAAAGATGCTCCAACTGTGAATAAACCGCTGACGGTAATCTTGCGCCGCTCGACCTCAGCTTTAACAGACTTTCCTTGATCGAGTTGCGCGATCGTCCCTTGGTAATCTCCCCTAGAAGCGCGATCGAACAACACAGTATCTGGCAATTTAATCGCGCTCAAATTTTGGTTGACTTCGGGAAGCGCAAACGCAGGGTGATTCGGATTGAAACCCACCACCATCAGCGACGTTTCGCGCCGAGTTTCAGGATTTTTCCAGTTAGCAATTTTCACGTAAAGCGGCTCTGCTGATTTCACGCCCGGTACGTTCATTGCTTGATACAATCTGCGCCTGGGGAAGGAAGACAAATTAATCAAATTTCGCGCTTGGGGGTGAATCAAAACTAAGTCTGTTTGCAAGGCTTGATGCAGCCGCGTATTGCTGGTGTAAAGCGCATTTTGAAAGCCTAACTGCATGAACATCAAAACGTCAGCAAAGGCAATTCCTGCTACTGCAACGGCCATTCGGCCTTTGTCGTGACTCAGTTGCAGCCATCCGAGGGAAGTTCTGCGTCTTAACTGTTGTAAGGGTTTTATGAGTCCAATCATAGGATTTTAGATTTTAGATTTTGGATTTTGGATTGAAGAAAGCGACCCTGCGGTTTAAGTCTTCTTAATCTTTAATTTCCCCGATCGCCACTTTGACTTGCAAATTCGTTAATCCCGCTACTTTCTGGCTGGAAGCTGCATCCAAACGCACTTTTACTTCCACAATTCGACTATCAATATTCGCAGAAGGATCGGTGTTAACTATGTTTTGCCGCTGCACTTGCAAACCAATATGTTCGACAGTTCCCCGCAATTCGCCTGTCAAAGCATCGCTAGTAATTTTGGCGGTTTGTCCGAGGCGTACTTTGTCCACGTCGCTTTCGTAGATTTCCGCAACAGCAAGCATCTCGCGAGTTTGTCCGAGTTCGACAATGCCGTCGTTTCCTACCCTTTCCCCTGGATGCGTGTGAATTTTCAGGACTTGGGCGTCTCTGGGAGCACGGATGTAAGCTAGATCCAGATTGGCTTTGGCTTGTTTGGCGGCTGAAGCGGCGGAACTGATTTCGGCTGCTGCGGCTGCTATGTCAACGGGACGCACTTCGGCGATGCGATCGAGATTTGCCACCGCTTCATTAATCTGCTGTTGTCGAGATTGCTCAACTTGGCTGAGTTTTGCTTGCGCTTCGTTAATTTGCTGTTGGCGAGATTGCTGAATTTGATTCAATTTGGCTTGGGCTTCGTTAATCTGCTGTTGGCGCGATTCCTGAATTTGATTTAGTTTGGCCTTTCCTTCGTTGAGTTGCTGTTGAGTTGTTTCGGCGGCGAGGCTTTTGCTGTCGCTAGTTGAGGCGGAAATTGCTCCCTGTTCATAGAGTTGGGAGTACCGCCGATCCTCGCTTTGGGCGTTGCGGAGTTCGGCTTGTAGGCGGGCAATTGCGGCTTTTTGAGTTTGAATTTCCCCTTGCTGTTCGGCCCTGATGCGGGCAATTGTGGCTTGTTGCGCTGCTATTTCGGTGCTGCGATCGACTTCTAGGCGGCTGACGATCGCCTGTTGCGCTGCGATCTCGTTGCTGCGATCGGCGGATAAACGGCTAATAGTCGCTTTTTGGGCTTGAATTTCGCCGTTTTTGGCTCCTGCTTTGACTTTTGCTAGGTTTGCCTCGGCGACGCGCACTTGTTCTTGAGCTTGGTCGAGGGCGGCTTGCAGGCGATCGCGGCTGTCCAAAATTGCGATCGCCTGGCCTGTTTTCACTGTGTCTCCCTCTTTCACCAAAAGTCGATCGATCCGGTTTCCTTCCGCGGCACCGGAGGCAGAGATTTTAATTACTTCTCCTCTGGGTTCCAGTCGTCCCAAGGCTGTAACAGTCCTTAATTGGGATGCTGCGACGGCTGCTGCTGCGGCTACTGCATTGGGATCGGGTATGCGCGATCGCCAGATCGTGTAGCCTGTGGTTCCTGCTGCCCCCAGGGTTGCTACTGCTGCCACAACTAGGAGTTGTTTAACTAGGGATGGATTTGAGGATAAGCCCTCCGCTGTTGGTTGGTGTACCATGACATACCTCTTTGTGAGAAAATAATACTAAACCGTTTAGTTCCGATATCTTTTAATACTAAACCGTTTAGTATAATGATGTCAAGAGCCCAAATAAAAATTACAGAAGCAAGGTATGGCAAGGACAAAACCGATCGAAGCAGACGCAGCAGGAGGGGACAAGAGCGAGCAAATCCTGCAAGGTGCGATGCAAGAATTTTTAGCCCACGGCTACGCGGGGACGAGTATGGACAAGGTAGCGAAGACGGGCGGAGTTTCCAAAGCCACGGTTTACAGTTATTTTGCAGATAAAGAAGGATTATTCGCGGCTTTGGTACAGCGGCTGGCGCGAGAAAAAGTCCATTTTACAGTTCTGGATGAAGAGCCGGCCGTAGCGCTGCGATTCGCTGCCACAACTATATTGGATCAGGCGACCCAGGAACCAGAATATCTCAATTTTGTGAGGTTAGTGATTGCCGAATCAGGGCGTTTTCCCCAGCTAGCGCAGACTTTTGTGAAAAACTTAGCTAAACCGGGTATCGAGCGGCTAGCGGAATATTTGGCATCGCATCCAGAGTTAAAATTGCCCGATCCCGAGGCCACTGCGCGGATTTTTATCGGAGCTTTGGTATATTTTAAGTTAATGCAGCATATGATGCACGGTAAAGAGATTATCCCAATGGAGCGCGATCGACTGATCGATGGTCTGCTGCACTTGATTTTAGGCCCGCAGTCCAATTCCTAAGTGCGATCGACAGAATCTAGGAATTTTATTTGAGAATGATTTAAATGCCATAAAGAGCGAGATCCCTTTATGGCTGCGATCGCAGGTTTTAGTCAGGTGTTTTTCCTAACCTGTCCCTCAATTCCTCCGCCGATAACTGTGGCAGTTGTTCTACAAACAATGTCAATTCTGCCACAGGCAATGCCAATAAATTAGTAACGGCTGTAGGCAGAATATCACCCAATTCAGGCGATCGCATTTGCAACGCACTTTCAGCTAACAATTTAACCGCTGCTTCGCGCCCTGTTTCATCAACTGTCAGCATTGAGATTGCCAGCAACAGCACTGTAAATTCTGTCGCCGCCAACTTGGATATTGGAGATAGAAAAACAGTCATTTTGGGGCTTAATTCTCCAAATCTAACTCGCAGAAAGTTTTCTAAGATTAAGCGCTGTTGTTCTTGTCTGCCTCGTTCTAGTCCTTGTTCTAGCCCTTGTTCTAGTCCTTCTTCTAGTCCTTCTTCTCTAGCTTGTTGCTGTGCTGCTTGTATTTGTTGTTGAAAAAGTGGTGCAATGGCCATAATTAACTCCCGCTCTTCTGGCTCTAATTCTTGTGGCGCATCGGTTACTAAATTTGACTGTAACCGATACAGCAATTCTAGCGCGATAATCCGCAACGGATCGTCTGTTGCTAAAGCGCTTAATTGGGAAATAGCCCTTTGCTGCACTCCCCCTTTGCCCAAAATCCTCAACCACAGGGTTTCTGGAGTTTCTGGCAACTGGTGAATCGCCACAATTGCAGTTCGCAAAGATTCACCGAAAAAATAAATTCCCTGCATCCAATTCTCTGTGTCTGGTATCGCATTAAAGCTATCTACCAATGCTTTCGATGCTGTGGGCATCAAAATCCACAGTTTGGGTAACTGAGCATCATCATAGCGAGTATTTTCTCTCCTAAATTTTCGCTCCAATTCACCTCGCACGTCCAATAACTTGCCCAGGCAGCTACAAATTTCGCTGACGTTTGCCGGATTGCGAAACGGTTCAAAAATTGCAGTTGTGCTTGCCATTTTTCCCAACAATCCCAGGGTTTCTGAGTATTCGGGAATTGCGGTGCTGGGAGTGAAGTAAACATCGATTTCTCGGACTTCCGAAGTCACATCGCGGCCGACATTAACCGTTCCAATCGGGGACAGCAACTCTTCCAGAAATTCTTTGGCAAAGAGATCGTGAATAAATCGCGTCATAGAAATTATTTCAAACGCTAAATAGATTTTTTAGCCGTTTTCTCACCCATTCTACAGGATTTTCCTCCTCTTCTGCTGCATCTACCAATTCCATTTCTCGCAATAATTGCTGTCTCTCGTGGAGTTCTTCTTTGTGTTTGACTATTTCTTGAATAATCTGTTCAGATAAATCCGGTCGTTCCGTTAAAACTTTTTGGAAACCTTCTTTATTGATGGCAAACAAAATTGTTTCTTCCAAAGCTCTTACCGAAGCAGTTCTGGGAATGCCCAACATCAAAGAAAGTTCCCCGAAAAACTGACCAGTACCGAGGTTATTCAGATGTTTGTCAATAGCTTCTACAAAAACTTCTACTGAACCTGAAAGAATCATGTAAAAAGCATCTCCGGGGTCGTTTTCGTGAAACAAATATTCTTGCGATCGCAGCCGTTTGCGGTATCCAACTTCAATCAATTGCCGCAATTCAAGATCAGTCAGATTTTCAAAGTATTCCACCTCTCGCAGCAAACAGCTAAGCGACGATGGCTTTTTCAGTTTCTCTGCAAAAATTGGCGGTTTTGGCTCATTTTCCGAGTAACTGTTCGGGAGGTCAATTGCAGTTTCTTTTTTGTTGAACATTGACAACAGAACTTCGGGGTTTTGCAAATAAATTTCTCTGTCATTGAACGGAAATTCTATCTTTTGGTGGCGGAAATTGTATTCAATTGCAAAATTTAAAGAACTTTTAATTATTTCTCTTTCAGTCGGCTTGTCCGTCCAAACTAAAAGTTCAAATTTAAAACTATCATCACCAAACTCGACAAACAATACTTTCGGATTCGGTTCGTACAAAACTCCTGCTTCTTTGTAAGCAATATTTAATAGAGTTTCTGTCACTAACAGCGGGTTACTATTCTCGGCTACTTCTACGGGAACTCGCAGACAGAGTAGGGAGTTTTCGTAACTCCAGTTAACAATTTTGTTGCTAATCATTTTGCTGTTGGGAACTATGACGCTTGAGTCCTCTGTGGTTTGGAGGATGGTAGATCGAATCGAGATTTTTTTGACGATTCCCATTAATCCTTCTAATTCCACAAAGTCTCCGACTTTCACAGGTCTGTCTAAAAGCAGCGTTAAGCCGCTGACAAAATTAGTTGTTAAATCTTGGATTCCGAAGCCAATTCCGACTCCCAATCCCCCCGCAACTACTGCAAAAGAAGCGAGGTTGAAACCGATGCTTTGGATGGCGACTATCACCCCCAAAGCTACTATCAAATACCCAATAATTACTGCGATCGCTTCCCGGTTTCCCTCGTCAATTCCCAGTCTGACTAGCAAGCGTTCCTTAAGAAAGTTTGTAAAAGAGCGTGCTATGACAAGGATAGCCATAAACAATACAATCAGTTCCACCAGTGACTGCAACGATACTGGATTTTCACCTATTTTAAATAGGGTAGCTGTAAATATTTGCGATATCTGTGTCAATACTTCTTCGGGGATTGTATTCAATTTAAATTCAGGGAAGAAGGTTTTTTGTGTGGTCATTTTTTAAGGAAAGTAGTAAAAAATAAAGTTCTCAGTACCCAATGTCAAAATACAATACTGAGATCGTTATCATAAATTTTAACCTGTTTTTAGAGTAAAAAAGTGAAGTCGTTAGATAGAGATGTGGTTCCTCATAATACGCAGTTATCCCTCTTGCCAATTTTTCGGATACCTGGTCTTCGCAGGCCTGTGGTTAGTGTGCCACTTTTTCGCGATCAGAGAGCCGACTCATCTATTGTTAAAGCGATCGCTCTACTAACTTTAGTCAACATTAACTCGATTCGAGTTTATCATACTCTCCACTATTTTTTTGTGAAGTCCCGTTATCAACTTAAGCAGGGATTATTCAATGACTATTTAAGTGGACAAGTCAAATATCCAAGTATTACAATGATTTTGACTGGTGGGAGAGATATTGCTATTACTCTGCCAGTTGCGTCCCTCTTGTGTATATCTAAGTGAAAATTTAACGCATCTAGCTAAAATTGATAACGTTCCAAGAATACTTGGCATTCTACTGACATGGGGGACAAACTATAATTTAATCGCATTTGTCAATCCGTAATTTTACTGAAAATACTGCTTGTTGAGGAGTGGAAAATTGGCGATTTGGGGGTAGGTGGTCATCAATATGGCGATCGCCATGATTGCTCGATCGCCCACATCTAAGTTTCCCCCCAAATCTGAGTAAATGCTGAGCATAATTGCTGATTGACAAACACTTCCCTAGCTTATGTTGTCACCAATGTACTACCCATAGGATTGATTAGGAATAGAATTGATGAGCAATAGAACTGCTTGGCGATACATCCGAAGAATTAACGGAAATATTGTCGCCAGGGATACATATATCGCCGATTGAAAGCCTAATTGTCGCCCTACTGAACGTTTTATTCAGTACCCAAATAGGAAAAAAGGAAAACCTTACGAACCCGTATTTGGAAAGAAGTTCTAAAATTATAGCTGAAATGCACGAGCCAACATGAGCACATTCCCACCACATAAAAACCAACCGCCCCAGCAAGAGAACACAACAGCACAGGTATTGCGACAGGCTCACTTCGAGGCTTTTTTTGCTGCAGCGAATGCCGGACTGATGATTTTAGACCGCCAACTCCGGTACGTCCAAATTAACGAAGCTATGGCAGAGCTCAATGGCATTTGTGTGGCAGATCATATTGGTAGGTCGCTGTGTGAAGTGCTGCCAGAATTGGCTGCGACTCTGGGACCAATTTTGCAAGAAATTCTGGATACGGGCAAGCCAATTCTCGACTATGAAGTAGTGGGTGAAACTCCGAGACAACCGGGCATCCTGCGCTACTGGCAAGCATCTTACTATCCTTTGCGGGACGAAAATGACCTGGTTTTTGGTGTTGGTGCCCTTGTGATTGAAATTACCGATCGCAAGCGGGCAGAACAAAAGCAGGCACGACTGACGGCAATTTTGGAAGCAACTTCCGACTTAGTAGGAGTTGTGGATGCGGCTGGGCATAGCGTCTATCTCAACCAAGCCGGACAGGAAATGCTGGGGATGTCCCCAGAGGAAGCACGAGCTCCGTTTACTATAGATTCTGCATTAGCTCCCTCGGCAAAAGCAAAGTTCCACAACGAAATAATTCCCAGCGCCTTGCGAGAGGGTAGTTGGGCAGGTGAAACCCTGTTTTTGTCACGCGATGGGGAAGAAATTCCAGTCTCCCAGGTTTTGATCGTTCACAAAACCGCAGCGGGTGAAGTCGAGTTTATTTCCACTATTGTGCGGGATATTCGCGATCGCAAAAAAGCAGAGGAAGAACGGCAATTGCTCGCTACAACGATCGAGAATAGCCGTGACTTTATTGGCGTGGCCTCAATGGATGGTCGCCCGATGCTAGTGAATCAGGCGGGTCTGGATTTGGTGGGACTCAGTAGTTTGGAGGAAGCCCGAACCAAACACATGACCGACTTCTTCATGGCAGAAGATTTGGACTTCGTACAGCAGTTTATTATGCCGGCAATAATGCAAGAGGGAAGTTGGCGGAGTGATTTTCGCTTCAGACATTTCCAGACAGGTCAACCCATCCTGGTAGATTACACCCTATTTTTGATTAGACATCCAGAGACTAATGAACCGGTAGGGATTGCCACTATTACGCGGGATATTCGCGATCGCAAAAACGCAGAAGATGTCCTCAAACAAAATGAAGAACGATTTCGTTCTTTAATCGAAGCTACCGCTCAAATTATTTGGATCGGTAATGCTGATGGCGAATTAGCCAGCGAACAACCTACTTTAGGTGCATTTACAGGACAGACATTTGAGGAGTATAAAGGATGGGGCTGGCTAGATGCCATGCACCCAGATGATCGCGCTCATGTTGGTAGTATATGGTCGGCTGCCGTGGCCAATCGCTCGCTCTATGAAGATGAATTACGTATGCGCCGGTATGACGGCGAATATCGGTACATGAGTTGTCGTGGTGTACCAATTCTGAACGCGGATGGTTCAATTCGCGAATGGATTGGAGCTAATACAGATATTACCGATCGCAAACAAGCTGAAGAAGCTCTGCGCGAACAGCAAGCTGTGCTGCGCGATCGCAACGTCTTGCTGAGCTCTATCTTGGAAAGTACGCCAGACATAATAGTTGTTAAAGACCGGGAAGGCCGATATGTTGCCCTTAATTCCAATGGGGCAACCTCCTTTTACGGTAAACCCATTGAGGAGATCCTGGGTAAAGATGATTCGGAACTCCTTCCCCCTGCTGCTGCCGTTCCAATAATGGCAAAAGACCGCGAGATCATGGAAGCAGGCACTACTGAAACCTACGAAGAAGATGTTTCTAATGGTAAGATCACCACTTCTTTTTTAACGACAAAAGCCCCTTGGCGGGACGCTCAGGGCAATATTCTCGGCATGATCGCCATAGCACGAGATATTACCGATCGCAAACAAGCTGAAGAAGCTCTGCGCGATCGTAATGCACTGCTAAACTCTATTTTGGAAAGTACACCCGACTTCATTGTCGTTAAAGATCGAGAAGGGCGTTATGTTGCCATTAACTCCAATTTGGCAAACTTCTTGGGCAAGCCAAGTGAGGAAATCATCGGCAAAGATGATTGGGAATTACTGCCTAACGCTGCCCGTGAAATGATGGCAAAAGATCGTCAAATCATGGCAACAGGAATCACTGAGAGTTACGAGGAAGATATCTCTCATGATGAAACCCCTAGGACCTTTTTAACTACAAAAGCTCCTTGGCGGGATGCTAATGGCAATATCCTCGGCCTCATCGCCACAACGCGAGATATTACCGATCGCAAACAAGCGGAAGAAGCGTTGCGACATAAAGAAACTCAGTATCGCAGTATTTTTGAGTCGGTGAACGATGGCATTATCATCACAGAACTAGAAACCGGAAAAGTAGTCGCCATCAATCCGGCGCAAGCCAGAATCCACGGCTACACTTATGAGGAGTTCGCTCAACTACCACCTGGAGGCTTCATACACCCAGATAGTTACCACCTATTTGTGGACTTCTTAGAAACTGTGAAGGCAGGTAAGCAGTTCTTCTGTCATGCCATTGATGTCCACAAGGATAACAAGTGCATTGATGTGGAAGTTACAGCAACCCCCTATTGGCAGGATGACAAGCTGTATGCGTTATCTGTGGTGCGAGATATTACCGATCGCAAACAAGCGGAAGATGCGATCAAACAAAGCGAAGAACGCTATCGCTCGCTAATCCTTGCTACGTCCCAAATTGTCTGGACAGGGGATTCTGAGGGGCGATGCCCGGATATGCCGACTCTGAGAGCTTACACTGGACAAACCGTAGAGGAGGTGGTTGGTTTTGGCTGGTTAGATGCAATTCACCCGGACGATCGCGAATCAACCGCTCAGGCGTGGATGGAAGCAGTGCAAACGAAAAGCCTGTATGACATAGAATATCGAATCCGGGGAGCGGATGGAAACTATCGTTATTTCCAAGGTAGGGGCGTACCTATTCTGAATGAAGATGGCAGCATCCGGGAGTGGGTTGGCACTTGCACCGATATCCACGATCGCAAACAAGCCGAAGATGCTATAAAACAAAGCGAAGAACGCTATCGTTCGCTAATCGCTGCTACGTCCCAAATTGTATGGACAGCGGATGGTGAAGGAAGATGCCCGGATCTACCGAGTTGGAGAGCTTACACCGGACAAACCGAAGCTGAGGTAATTGGTTTGGGCTGGTTAGATGCAATTCACCCGGACGATCGCGAACGAACCGCTCAGGTGTGGATGGAAGCAGCGCAAACGAAAACCCTGTATGACATAGAATACCAAATCCGCGCAGCGGATGGAAACTATCGTTATTTTCAAGTTAGAGGCGTACCCATTCTGAATGAAGATGACAGCATCCGGGAGTGGGTTGGCACTTGCAGCGATATCCACGATCGCAAACAAGCAGAATTCCTAATGGCAAAAGCTAAGGAAGCAGCCGAAGCAGCAAGTCGCGCTAAAAGTGAATTCCTTGCCAATATGAGCCACGAGTTGCGGACTCCCCTTAATGGCATCATGGGATACGCCCAGATTCTTCAGCGTTCCAAATCCTTGAATCAAGAAGAGCGATCGCGCATTGATGTTATTTATCAGTGCGGTTCCCATTTACTGACCTTAATCAATGATATTCTCGACTTGTCGAAGATTGAAGCACAGAAAGTGGAACTCATGCCTACGGATTTTCATTTCCCGGCGTTCCTGCAAGGTGTCGCAGAAATGTGTCGTATCCGAGCTGAACTAAAGGGAATTCAGTTTCATTTTCCATCAAGTCCCGAACTCCCGATCGGTATTCGTGCGGATGAAAAACGCTTGCGACAAGTGTTAATTAATCTTTTAAGTAACGCTATTAAATTTACGGATGAGGGTACTGTTACTTTTATAGTCAGCTTTGCCACAGAAGAAAAAATTCGCTTTGAAATACGCGATACAGGTACCGGCATTGCCCAAGATCAACTCCAAGCTATCTTTCAGCCCTTCGAGCAGGTAGGAGATCGCAGGCGGCAGACGGAAGGTACGGGATTAGGACTGGCAATTAGCCAAAGGATTGTAGAACTAATGGGCAGTACCATTCAGGTTCAAAGTGAGATGAATGTTGGCAGTATTTTCTGGTTTGATGTCAATCTATCTCAAGCCGATGAATGGGTGAAAACTTCTCAAATTGACCATCGCGGCCAGATTATCGGCATCAAAGACCGCCAACCTAAGATTGTGGTTATTGATGACAAATGGGCTAACCGTTCGGTAGTTAGCAATTTGCTCAGTCCGCTCGGCTTTGAGGTGTCTGAAGCAAACGATGGGCAGGAAGGCTGGGAAAAAATTCTGGAGGTACAGCCAGATTTAATCGTTACCGACTTACTAATGCCCGAACTAGATGGCTTCGAGCTAATTAAGCGGGTTAGAGAATCGGACAACTTCAAAGACATCATCATTATTGTCTCTTCTGCCAGCGTATTTGAAGCCGATCAATACAGAAGTTTAGAAGCAGGAGGCAACACTTTTATTCCCAAACCTGTTCAAGCCACGGAACTCCTGCAAAAATTACAACAGTATCTTGATTTAGAATGGGTTTATGAAGCTAATGAAGATCCCCTGGCGATCGGCTCAGACACCGATGAGCTAATTGCGCCGCCAGCTAAAGAAATGGAAATTCTATACGAACTGGCTATGAAAGGAAATTTCCTAGAAATAGTTAAGCAGGCGGTATTACTTGAAGAAATAGATCCCCAATATATTCCCTTTGCTAAAAGATTGCATCAGATGGCAAAGGACTTTCAAGACGAAGAGATTTTAACGTTTATTCAGTCCTACAAGTAAGGTTTATGAATTCAGAGATTAAAGCAAATGGTACAATTCTTATAGTTGATGACAATTCAGCCAACTTGGGTGTCTTATCTGATGCCTTAAGTCAGGAAGGATTTGAAGTTCGGGTCGCGAAATCTGGAAAGATGGCACTAGAGCGAGTCAAATATGCTCTCCCAGATCTAATCTTGTTAGATGTCATGATGCCAGAGATTGATGGATTTGAAACCTGTCGTCGATTACAGGCTAATCCAGAAACTAAACAGATTCCCATTATATTTATGACTGCGCTCTCGGATACGGCAAATAAAGTTGAAGGGTTTCAGCTTGGGGCTGTAGATTATATTACCAAACCTTTCCAACAGGAGGAAGTATTAGCTCGCGTCAAGCTGCATTTAAAGCTTCATGTTCTTGCTGATAAATTAGAAGAAAAAAACATCTTATTGGAGGAAAAAGTTAGAGAAGTCAGCCAAGCCTACGAGGATTTACAACAAATGCAACTTAAGTTAATCCAAAGCGAAAAAATGTCCGGGTTAGGGCAAATGGCGGCTGGGATTGCTCATGAAATAAATAACCCTATAAATTTCATCTCTGGCAATCTGGGTTATGCCCAAGAGTACGCTCATAACTTACTAAAAATCATACACATCTATCAAGAAGATTATGTAAATCCTACCCCTCGAATTCAAGCAGCTATGGATGAAATAGAACTAGAATTTGTGGAGGAAGATTTTATAAAAGTTCTTAACTCAATCAACTTAGGAACGCAGCGCATTCAGGAGATTGTCAAGTCTATGCGAATCTTTTCTCGCCTAGATGAGGCAGACGTGAAAGCAGTAAATATTCATGAAGGAATTGATAGTACACTCACCATCCTGCATCATCGTTTAAAATCAAAACCAGAGCATCCTGAGATTGAAATAATAAAAAATTACGGTCACATTCCACCAGTAGAATGCCATGCCGGACAATTAAATCAAGTGTTCATGAATATTATTTCCAATGCCATTGATGCTTTGGATGAATCTAATCAGCAGCGTTCGTTTGCAGAAATCAAACAACACCCGAACCGCATTCAAATTTCTACAAAAGTAATTCACGAGAATTGGGTTGCTATTCATATTAGTGACAACGGTCGGGGAGTTTGCGAAAGTTTACAACCGAAACTATTTGACCCTTTTTTTACCACCAAACCTATCGGTAAGGGAACTGGGTTGGGGTTATCTATCAGTTACCAAATTATCGTTGAAAAGCATGGGGGCAGATTATACTGCCAGCCTACAGAAGGAAAGGGAATAGAATTCGTCATTGAAATTCCAATTCGGCCACAAGCTATTCAAGCTGCTTAGTTTCCCGATGCAATGTCTCTTATGAACTTTGGTTAATTTCTCGCCGATAGCGGGGACGACAAGGTGTTCCCGTGCAAACAAAGCTAGCGGGCATATGTTTAAATACGCTACTGCGAGCTCCGATTAAGGCGTTAGCACCGATTTCTACACCAGGGCCAACGAAGCAGTCGGCGGCAATCCAAACGCCGTTATTAATGACCACAGGTGCTGTGATTAAGCCAAAGGCTGGGTCTTGAAGGTCATGAGTGCCGGTGCAGAGGTAGCTTTTTTGAGAAATGACGCAGTGTTTGCCGATCACAATTCGATCGAGACTGTACAATACAACATCATCTCCGATCCAACTGTAGTCTCCGATTGCAATTTTCCAAGGATAGGTAAAACGAGCCGTGGGGCGAATGATCACACCGCGACCTATTTTCGCTCCAAATAACCGCAGCAGCCTGCTTCTGATGCCGTTAAAAGGGTGTGGAGTGAGGGGAAATGCGATCGCCTGGACGAACCACCAAAGCAAAATTAGCCAAGTAGGCTTTCCTCGATCAAACTTTGATTGATCGTACTTCCGCAAATCAACCAAAGATTCCCCTGTTAAAATATTTGCGTGATTGTCGCTAATTGGACGATCGTTTATTTGAGAATTTGGGGAATTTGCGATCGAATTTTCCGGATCTTGGTGCGGATTTGGTATATAATCGGTCATTGATAGTTAATTTAATGTTTAATTTAAAATCGAGTTTAACCTTAAGGGCTGCTGCATGACATTTCTAGTTAAGGAAAATTTTGACTCTGAAAACGCCAAGGATACCGCACAATGCGAGAATATAAATCCCAGAATTGGCAAAGTGCGACTTTTACAAACAGCATTGGTATTGCTTAGCAGCTTTTTTGTAGCAGAGTTAATCGCTGCACTTAATTCTCATAGTTTGTCCCTATTAGCAGATGCGGGTCACGTTTTTTCAGATGTAGCAGCTTTAGCAATAACTTTGACAGCGACTTGGTACTCCTCAGTCAAACGCAAAAGTAAATCCGTAGATTGTACGATCGCACAATCGTCAATCCCTGAACGAGGAGAAATCATTGCTGCTTTAATTAATAGTATCAGTTTAGTTGCGATCGCCCTGTGGATTGCTGCTGAGTCGATCGCCCGTTTGCGGTCCCCAACTCCCGAAGTAGAAGGACTCCCGATGTTAATTACCGCCATAGTCGGTTTAAGCATCAACTCGATCAATGCTTGTTGTTTGCATTCCTGCTGTCACGGTGACTTGAATCTCAAAAGCGCGTTTCTGCACGCAGTCGCCGACATTTTTTCGTCGGTTGGAGTAATTTTAGCTGCGATCGCCGTAGCGTGGCTACACTGGAATTGGGCTGACGGCTTAATTAGCTTGCTGGTGTCGGCATCAATAATTTTATTAACTCTACCATTACTAATCGAAAGCATTCAATTGCTGCGAGGAAAAGTATCAGCAATATCCGCAATTCAACAAGGTTGTGATTGCGAAAAAGTGAGCGCCGAAAAATTGCTTTTCCCATCCCTCGAAGAACTCATCAAATAACATCTCTTCATCTGCGTATATCCGCATATATCCCCTGATATCTGCGGTTAAAATAGCTAAGTAATTAACCCAGCGATATCTAGATTGTAAAGATATCGTAAACCTTATTATCTACTCATCACCAAGACAAAGATCCGACTTTTCCGACTTTACGATCCGACTTTTCCGACTTTACAGAGGCAGGGGCCCGAAGCAATGATTAGAGATAGGGAAAGCCAACCCACGATGTCTAGATTGTAAAGAGATCGTAAACCTGGATGTTGTGTTGCGAAATGTTAAATAAAAATATGCTATAAAAGATATGTCTTTAGGGGGATACATTAAAGTTGCATCTAAGCTATAGGCGTTCATTCCCACGCCAGGCCAGTGAAAGCCTACTTCATATCAGGACTACCCCGCTCAGGCTCTACTTTACTGGCTGCACTACTACGACAAAACCCCCGGTTTTACAGCGCTATGACTTCCCCTATTGGGGATGCCCGTCGATCGAATGCTGGAAACCGTGAGCGAAGACAATGAGTTTTCCGTGTTCATTTCCCCTGAACAAAAACAGGCACAGCTTATTACCACCCGCCAACTGATCGAGAAGTGATCTCCGACACCAATCGCCTGTGATGCAGCAAATTGCCATTAATTCGGGAACTATTTCCCGAAGCCAAAGTTATCTGCTGTGTCAGAAACCTCGCTTGGATTATGGACAGCATCGAGCTACTAATTCGGCGCAATGCCTTTGATGTTTCCAGGTTATTTAATGCTTTAGCGGAACGGGCTAACAATTTTACCGCCCGATAGATTTGAGCAATAGGACTAATAAATTCTTCAGTCCTCATAGCGAGGACTTAAGCGAGGTGGGGGTTGAAACCCCTGCCAGACTTGAATGTCAACAATAGATATCAAGGATTTCATAAATTATGAACGTACCAAACATGAACAAGCAAATTATTTTCGTTGACTCCTCTGTACAAGATTATCAAAGCCTGCTCAAAGGCATCGATGCCGCTCCAATTGTGATTTTAAATGAAAATTCCAGCGCGCTCGAGCAAATTACTAACGCCTTGGCAGATAAAAAAGATATTGAAGCAGTTCATATAGTTTCTCACGGCAGCGAAGGCAGTTTAAAACTCGGTGCTGACGTACTCAATGAGAATAACCTAGTACAGCTCGGCGTAAGTAGACAGACTATATTTGTGGTAGAATAACATAGTTAGTTTAGACCAGTTTCGGTAG
>NZ_JAUBTF010000086.1:0-23525 GCF_036702355.1 Microcoleus sp. D3_18_C4 | reverse complement strand
CGTTTTTATCAACAAGGTATGCGGGCCGCAACCCTTATACAGTCTATCTCGTAGACCTCTTTGTCACCCCCCCAGGTTTGATTCCTCAAACTTCCCAAGAGTCGATATCTCTTTCGCCAGCTAGGTGCGATCGCAATTTTTGCCAGTCTGGGGCATCGATCGCATTTGCAAAAGCGAGGATAATATCTGCAACCGCAGCGCAGTTAACAATCCAGCGGATTTCTGGCAGTTCGTACATCACAAATAAATTTTGTGAGTTTTGAGTTCAAAAGATTTTAATTTTTAACCGCAGAGGAACGCGGATAAACGCCGATTTTTTGTGCTGATTCTATCCTTTGACTCCCGCCGCAGTTTCTGTTGGCACAATGTATTTTTGCAAGAGCAAAAATAGTCCTAAAACTGGAACAATAGAAATAATAGAACCCGCCGCAACTAAACGCCAATCTAAGGAAAATGTCCCCGCTAAATTGGCTACCCCTAAAGGTAAAGTGTAATATTCCGGTCTGTCTAAAACTAGCAGTGGCCACAGAAAGTCGCTCCAAGAACCGATAAATACGAAAATTCCGAGAGTGACTAAAGCTGGCTTAATTGCCGGAATCATGACGTGCCACCAAATGCCTAATTCGCTGCAGCCGTCGATGCGGGCGGCTTCTTCTAGTTCTTTGGGAACTGCTAGGAATGCTTGTCGCAATAAAAATATGCCGAAGGCTGAGGCTAGTCCGGGAAAGATTACGCCTAAATAACTATTTTTGAGTCCGAGTTGTACTGTCAATATGTATAGGGGAATCATGACTATTTGGAAGGGAATCATGATTGTGGAAACGATCGTGATTAAGATGGCTTCGCGGCCGCGAAATTTGAGTCGGGCTAAGGGGTAAGCGGCGAGGGCACAAAAGAGGACGTTGATGCTAACTGTGAGGCCGGCAATTAGGGTGCTGTTGAACAGGTAGCGGCCGAAGGGGTTGGTTTGCCAAACTTTGATGAAGTTTTCGAGGGTTGGCTGTTGTGGCCACAGTTGCGGGGGAAATTGAAAGATGTTTTCGTTGGGGGATTTGAGGGAGGTACTGAGCAGCCACAGCAAGGGAAACAGCATTAAAAGTGCGATCGCGCTCATGATGCTGTACGTCCACAGGGTTCTCCACGGCGAGGGAGTGTTGTTTGGGGAATTTGGTTTTTTAGTTTTGAGATTGTTCATTGTTGGGATATGATGATAAGTCCTTGCTTCGTGAGAAGCCTTGTTGTCCATAAGGGGATTATTGCCATGAAACCGTTTATTTACGAAACTATGTACATTCTGCGCCCTGATTTGGGTGAAGAAATGACAGACCAGGCGATCGCTAAATATCAAACTATTTTGCGCGATCAAGGTGCTGAAAACATCGAAACTCAGCACCGCGGCAAGCGCCGTTTGGCTTACGAAATCGGCAAGCACCGGGATGGAGTATACGTTCAAATGAACTATACAGCTCCGGGCGCTGCAATTTTTACCCTGGAGCGCGCGATGCGTCTGAGCGAAGAAGTGATTCGCTATTTGACGATCAAGCAAGATGTGCCAGATGCACCTGAAGCTGAAGCTGAAGCTGAAGTTGCCGAGTAGCATTCGTGTCAACTTAAGGTTTTCTTTAGTACCAGTCTACTGTTTGACGATTAGGGCAGCTTACTTCTCGGCCCCGGCACGCCTTTTTTAAGGGCTACGCTGTATACACAACTTGAAAAACTAACGTCAGAGTCTTTCGCTCCCCCTGGCATTCTCCTGAAAAAGACGCTAGGGGGATCTCTGGAATTGTGGGTACAGCATAGTTTTTTAAGGGCGGGACTTGATGTTAATTGAAATTATAGGTGAATGGGCGATTGTTTTTCTAGGGGAGGACGATCGCTCTTTTTTTTGGGGAGGCTGCTGGGGCTTAATCTATTTTTATCAACAAAGAAAGCTGGCTTTTTGAGGATGGCGAGGGCGATTCACTTAGCCCAACTCTATTATCTAGTTGACTACAAAAAACTTGACTATGCTTGAGCATAGCTGCTTAATCATTGTAAATCTAATTGTGATTCGCTACTTATTAAATTTACTGTTAACTAAGGCAAATTCGAGTTTCTTGAGAGGCAAAATTCTGCATCTATAACTCTGAACCAAACTATAAAGTTATTTTGGTCACTAGCAATTACGTAGTCGCTAAAAAGTGGCTCTTAGAAGACGAATATGGTCAAGTTTTGCCAACTGCTGCTTGAGGTTGGGCCTGAATCCACGAGCCAAAGCTCGATCGCACTCCCTGCTACCTCGATCGAGATTCTCGCCCCATAGCCCAATTATAAAGTTTTGTGACAATTTTAATTTGGTAGCTTTAGATACAGAATTGTCTGTTATAGTGATAGAAGAGAAGAAAAAACAAGCCCAACATTAATCTAAAGAATACGGAGGAACCGCATATGTCTACTGAAAATCAAGCTCGCTCTCTGATGATGCGCCACCACCAACTGGTGAAGAACCGGCAGCAATCCATGCTCAACCGCACCGCCACCGAAGTCGGCATGGAAGATACGCACTACTGGGGTCACATTCAAGGCAAACCGCAGCCCAGCTTTCAAGCCAGTTACGATCGCAGCCACGCCACTATGAGCTAGGCAAGCTCAATTTCGACAATTGTCTACGAAGTTATTACCTATAATTTGGAGAAACTCAGTTATGTCAACTCAAGAACAAGCCCGCAACCTGATGATGCGCCATCAACACGTCGTTAAAAACCGTCAGGAATCCATGCTGAGCCGTGTGGCTGCTGAAGTTGGTTTAGATGCTGGTTCTCCAGCGAGTATTGATCGCAAATAACTTCTTTTTTCAACGGCGAGATAGTTGAATCGAGTTTGTTGTTTGCTAGCTAAAAATTAATAATGTCAATTACAAAACCATCGCGACTTCTTCTTGAGTTCTAACTCTAGATTGGAAGCCGCGATTAGTTTTATGGGGAATTGGGAATTGGGAATTGGTAATATCTCGCTCGTACTGCTTGTATAGATAGAGAGCCGTTTGAGCAAAGGGTGAGCTAAACGAGAGTTGGATAGCCTCAAAAGTCTACATCACAAACAATAAAAGAGGTTTGTGCCGATAAACTTGATATAATCCCCTTTCAGCAGATTGAAGGCTACTAGGGAGGTCATCATGTCGGACTGGAAAGAAATTGACGGCGGAGTTACAGCACCCAGAGGGTATCGAGCATCGGGAATTACAGCGGGCTTGAAGCCTTCAGGCTTGCCAGATTTAAGTTTAATTTTGTCAGAGGTAGACGCGATCGCCGCCGGAGTCTTCACAACCTCCACTGTCCGGGCCGCTTGTGTGGACTACTGCCGCCAGCGTTTGCAAGCTAAACCCAGCGCCAAAGCAATTTTGTGCAATGCGGGACAAGCTAATGCTGCTACTGGCGAACAAGGTTTGGCAGATGCCCTCGAAAGTGCCAAATTGTTGGGAGAAGCGCTGAATATTCCTCCAGAATCGATTCTTTTGGCCTCCACTGGCGTCATCGGACAGCGGATTAAAATGGAACCGCTGAGGGCGGGAATTCCCCGATTAGTTGCTGAGGCATCGGAAACTGGTTCCGATGCGGCGGCTAAGGCTATTTGTACGACTGATTTAGTGCCGAAAACGATCGCCCTGGAAACCATGTTTGGCGATCGACCCGTCCGCATCGGCGGCATTTGCAAAGGTTCGGGAATGATTCACCCGAATATGGCAACAATGCTGGCATTTGTAACTTGCGATGCAGCAGTGTCATCGCATTTGTGGCAAGAAATGTTGAGTCGGGCGGCTAACAGAAGTTTCAATCAAATTACTGTTGACGGCGATACCAGTACCAACGATTCGCTAATTGCTTTGGCGAATGGCCAATCCCGCACACAGGCCATTACGGAAATGGGGGCAGATGCTGAAAAATTAGAGGCGATGCTGACAGAAGTTTGCGTACATTTAGCAAAGGCGATCGCCCGTGACGGCGAAGGTGCAACTTGTTTGGTAGAAGTGCAAGTTAGTGGCGCGCTGGATGAAGTTTCTGCGAGTAAAATTGCTAAAACAATTGTCGGTTCTTCTTTGGTGAAAGCTGCTATTTTCGGACGCGATCCGAATTGGGGCAGAATTGCGGCGGCGGCTGGGCGCGCTGGTGTACCTTTCGATCAAGAGAATTTGCGGATTCAATTGGGGGAGTTTTTGATGATGGAAAACGGACAACCTAAAGAGTTCGATCGCGCTGCTGCGAGTAATTATATGAAAGCGGCTGCAGAAGGCGAATATTTGAAGGCTGATACGGTTGTAATTCAGGTTAGTGTCGGGAATGGCAGCGGTTTTGCGAAAGCTTGGGGATGCGATTTGAGTTACGACTACGTAAAGATTAATGCGGAGTATACGACTTAAATAAGTCCGGGCGGTTAGAAGTCCGGGCGGTTAGAAACCGCGCCTACACAAACAAAACCAGACGAGAGAAAGTTGAAGGCAAATTTCACACAATTTAAACTAAAATCCCCCCCGTGGGGGGAAATTAAAAAATTTGAAACCTTTACTCACCAAGTTAACATCAGCTTTTTTGCTCCTCATTTTAAAATCGCTGAAGCCCTTACCAATATCAGCTTTTTAGGATTTTAACAAAAGAGCGCTAAAAATCTTATTCAGACTAAGTTTCAAGACTTTTTAAGCTTATTATTAATAAGTCTAATATAAAGTTTGAAAACACGCCCTAACCAAAACTATCGGAGACAAACACATAGCCGCCGCCATATCCAACATTATCATCCACTAATATTAAGCCCTCGTTACCCTGCGGATCGCCACTCTGAGCAAGTCCATAATTGACCACGCGCAACAACCGCTGCGGCGTAAACGATTCTAATTCCACAAAATTGCCTGCCTCCAGCCATGCTAGTTCTTCTGCTGTTAAACCTTGCCTTACAGCGTCGGGTAATTGACGGGCGGTTTGTGCAATTGTTTGAGATTGCTGCACAAACATATCACGGGTTGCTAAGATTTGACGGGGAGAAATTCCCAAATCAAAAATCGTGACGGCTTGATTTGCAAACCAGTTTGGACTGGTTCGTAATTGATGTACTAAACTAACTCCAGCAGGGTTCGCATTGTGCAGTGCATACACTTTTAAATCGGCATTACGGCGCAGCATTTCGATTACGGTGTTGAAGATGCTTTGGGGATAGCCACTAATACTAAGAATGGCGCAGTTGTTTTCAAAATGGACGTTGTTAGCGATGAGGAATTGAGCTATTTCGTCGCTGTCACAGATAATTGCGCGATCGAAGCTGTAGGCGCTGACTTCGCGATCGATGGTGGCGGGCAAAGCCTCTTGACGAGCAGCAGGGAGCAGTTTTTCTAATGTGCCATTCACTGTTTGCCAGCGTTGCAGCCACTCATTAGTCTGGGCTTGATTAACGAGCAATATTTCACCCGTTATCTGTGGGCGATTTTTTTGTGAAATGCCCAGCCAGTAGGAAAATAGCCCTAGTGCAGTCGCTGCGATGTATCCTGGGAAATAATTAAATATCAAACTTCCTGAAATGCCCATCACTAAAATAATTACCCCTAAAATCTGGAGGTTTTTAGCATTAGTTCTTCTGTGGCGACTACCTTGTTCAGGAGATTTGCTGTAGTGGTAAAATAGCCATATCCACATCAAATTGTAGAGAGCGAAGGGAATAATTAATGCAAATTCTGAGGGAAAAATAGTAAGAGCGAAGGGAATGCCGAAGGTTCCCGCAAATATAAGAAAAAAGAAGTAGAAAAAAATCCAACTGGTTTGTGGGGCGCGAGATTTAAGCTTTTGGTCAATAAAATACAAAAACTGTTTGTGCGTAAAAAACAACATATTTTGGCTCGAAATATTCTCGATCACCTTTTTGAAAAAGGGATCGGTGAATGCCAACTTTTTATCAATGACGGTATTGGGTTCAAAGACAAACGGATGGTTGCACCGTTTACAGCGACCGCTATTCCTGGTACGATCGCTCAAAATGTTGTCGGTATTACACTGGACGCATTTCATTCCCATTTCGGTTACTCCTGATTGATTTAATGGATTTATATTGTTGACGGTTGTTTTGGAATGATTTTACCGCAGAGGCTGCAGAGGGCGCAGAGGAAGAGAAGAGAGATAATAAGTAGAAGGAAGAAGGAAGAAGGAAGAAGGAAGAAGGAAAAAGGAAGAAGGAAGAAGGAAGAAGGAAGAAGGAAGAAGGAAGAAGGAAGAAGGAAGAAACTATGCCCAATGCCCAATGCCCAATGCCCAATGCCCTATTAAAAGATTTGCCCGTTTAACAAGATAGAATAGTCTTCTCGCTGTCGAATTAATCGATCGCCCTTAGCATCAATCAACACCTCAGCAGGGCGGGGGCGGTGTAGAAAATGCGACGACATCGCATAGCCGTAAGCCCCGCAATCCAAAATGGCGATCGCATCTCCAATTTTGAGTTTCGGTAGCCAACAATTACGCCCCAAATAATCCCGCGAATAAGTTGTGTTGCCGCAAATATCGGTTTCATGTCGCGATACATCGTCGGTTTCCCAAGTTGCGATCGCCCGATAGCCACCGTGCACCGCAGGCACCGATAGATTTGATACAGTCGTATCCACCCCGACAATTTGCCGCGCGCCCAACCACTTCACCGACACAACTTTCGCAAGCAAAACGCCACAACCTGCGATCGCCGATCGTCCCGGTTCAATCACCAATTCGATCAGGCGAGATAGCGCACTCAATCGTTCAGTAATCGCCGCACCAAACTCCCGCCAGTCAAACACCGCACCGCCTCGATAGGGATAGCCAAAACCACCGCCAAAATCGAGGGTTTTCCAATCGGGTAACTGTTGGGCGATCGCAATTAGGCGATCGATCGCCTGCGTAAAAGCACTCGTGGCGTTCGTTCCTGTCCCCCGATAAAAATGCAATCCGGTAATCCTCAACCCCTGCTGCTGCGCGATTTCGTTGGCTTTCTCGAATTCGGCGGGACGCACTCCAATCCGACTGTCTCCCGTCAATTCCGGTGAGTTGAGGCGCAGTCCAATTTCGGCACTGATCGATCGCGGTTGACTGCGCGAATATTCGCAAAAATCTTGGAGTTGCGACAGACTATCGAAATTGAATCGATGGATTTTCCATTCAATCAATTGCTGAATATCCGCCCTGTTGAGGTTACTGCCGGTGTAGACAATGCGATCGCTCGTAAAACCCGCTTTCAGCCCCAAAAAAACATCGCCCGGTGTATTCGCGTGTAGCCCCCAACCAGCTTGCTGAATCAATTGCAACAGAGCAATATTGCCGTTGGTGACGCTAGCAAAATGAAACTGAACGTGCGGATAGTCGATCGATCGCGTAATATGCTCAAGAGTCTGACTGAGGATCTCGGCCTGATACACATATAAGGGCGAACCATAAGTTGACAAAAGTCGCTGGGCTAATGCTTCCGAGAACGGCGGCGAATGTATTTTGGTTTCATTCTGTAGCAAAGATTCAGTCATATTAAATCCGTTAGTATAAGAATGATAAAATCGATTCAACAATTAATAATCACGAATTGTGTAACCGGAATCAATCTCATTAATCTGCGTTAATCTATGTTAATCTGCCCTCATCTGCGGTTAAAAAAAAGAGAATTTATTAACCGCAGATGACAAGGGATAGACGCGGATTTACGCAGATAAAAACAAGAGAGATATGAAGAATGCCGATGCAGCGCGGATTTGAGATGAGTTCATTCTAGCCTCCTGCGATATTTCCAAATGCGTTGTCCGATCGCCGGTGGCAACCAAAACACATGATCCAGCGATCGCTTGCCCGGAATTTCGCCTAAAACCTCGGTTCGCCATGCCTGCCACATCAGCAGCAGCCAGAGATTATTGCCAATATAGCGATCGCGCATAGCAACTCCGAGTTGTCCCGATAACATTGAGTCGGGCAAATAAGGTTGCCAGCAATTTTGCGATCGCAACAGATTCGGATTCAGCCGATCGCCGATCGCAGCCCAAAACTCCCGGTAATACCAAACCTTCAACGGCACACCCATCCCGCGCTTTTCCCGCCAGACAATTTCCGGCGGCAGCCAGCGTTCGGACGCTTTTTTGAGGATGTATTTTTCGCACGCACCTTGCAGCAGCAGCTCTCCTGGCAGTTGAAACGTCCATGCTGTGAGGTCGGGGTCGCAGAAGGGCGATCGCACCCACAAACCGCAAGCAAACCCCAATGCCGTTGCCCTCGGCTGAATATTTTGGGAACCTTTGAGCATTAGCGAAGCCCGCCGCAGCCTCGCTAGCAGGGAAGGACAGGTTTCGGGATCGATCGCGTCTTGCAGGTAAATGCTCAAATCGTGAGACTCGATGCGATCGAGCATTTCCGGCGTAAAAATCTGTTTTTCATAACCATAAAATCGCTGAAACGTCCGCAAATACTGCTGTTCAAAGGTTTCTTTTCCCGCTGGATGTTCTGCACTGTAAACTCCGTTGGCAATCAAAGGTTTATTCGTCCATCCAGCAAATAGCTGATCGCCATTCTCGCCATTGAATACAACTCGCACGTCTTGCGCCGCCGCCTGTTTGAGCAAAAACAGCGCAGCCGTCGTGCCATCTCCATAGGGTAAATCGAGGGCTTTGGCGGTTGGCCCGATCGCCCGCAACACTGCATCGCCCGTCGCCGCCACTCGGATCAGCGGAATCTGGAAAAAGTCGGCAACCTGTTGGGCGTAGGGCAGTTCGGAATAGGCTTCGACACCAAAATCGAGGGCATAGGCGCGCACTTGCAAGCCCGCTTTGACTAGCAGCGCCGTCACTAGGGAAGAATCGATGCCACCGGAGAGTAAAACGCCTACGGGTTCGTCGATCGGCAAATCAGCCACTTGTAGATCGATCGCCTGTTGCAAAAGCGCTTGCAATTGTGCGATCGCCTCGTCTTCACTCCGCAGTAATTGGGGCGCTTCTTGCCAAGCTGAAGGCAGCGATCGCACTTTCGGCAGATTGTTAACATCCGCTAATTGCCAAATCATCTCGGTTCCGGCTGCTACCGATGCAATTTGCTCGATCGGCGTTAACGGCGTGGGCACGTAGGAAAAGCAAGCATAGCTGTGGAGGGCGATCGGGCTAATTTGAGGGGAAGCAATCAGCGGTAGCAGCAATTGCATCCGCGTCGAAAACCAAATCGTTTCTCCCAACTGCATCCAGTAAAGCGGCACTCGCCCAAACGGATCGCGCCCCAGCCTTAGCTGTTTCGCTTCTACCGCCGCCCAAGCATCTCCCGGTAAATCGGTTGGCCTAAATCGCCCGCAAGCATTCAGCGTCACTGTGTCAGCCGTGAGTACAGATGCAGAGGCGATCGCCCACTCTGATAATTTGCCCTGCCGAATGCAGTAATCTGGGACTAAACGGCTGAGCGTTTTTGTGCGATCGTTGAGTCCCCAATAGCCGATAAAATGTGAAGGTTTGTCGATCGCACCCATCTATTTCACCGTGAAAGGTTCACTGCTGATGACGCGCCCATCCAGGGACATCCGAACTTCCCATTTGCCTGGGGCGGCAGCAGATCCGAGATCGTAATAGCAGTGGGTATTCCAAACCGCAGTATTGATCGTGCGAGTTTGATACCTGCCCTGATGCACAGTTTGACCGCTAGAATTAATCCAGTCGCATTGTAAAGACAACTCACGACCGATCGGAGCATTTTGCAACGTCACCTGGTAGTAAACGCGGGGATTGATTTGACGGTTGACTTGAGTAAGGCTGTCACCGCCCTTTTGAGATAGGGCAATTCGGTCTTCTCCTCCCACAACTTGAGCAGTTTTTTGTTGCTGATTTTGCCCGAACAGCACGCCTATACCGATCGCAGAAATGACAACAACTGTCGAGGCGATCGCGATCCAACGGTTGCGTCGCTGCTGTTTTTCTAGGACTTCGCGGCGGCGCATTTGAGCGATCGCATCTTCTAAAAGCTCATCAGGAAGATTCAACTCCCGTAAAATTTCTCTTACCTGATCCGGGGCCAATTCTAACTCGCGCTGCTGCGATAACTTGTCGATCTCAGCGATCACCTGTGCTAATTGAGTTTGAGTAAGTCGAGGTTCCATAAAGTTCTTTCCAGTTAAAATTAGATATATAAATCACCCCTCTCTTCTCTTCCTCTGCGCCCTCTGCGATCTCTGTGGTTAAATTATCCATATTATTCAATAAATAGCTCTCAAAGTCAATTCATAAAAATCATAACCTTGACCTCATAAAAATCATATTTATAGGACTTAGCATGGGTGCCCAGAAACCGGGGCTTTTTACAAAAATACTTCCTTGCAACCCGCATATTAGGTAAAAAACCAAGTTTCTTTGTCCGAGTGAATAAATCCTGACTTATATAAAATCCAGACTGGCAAATTCCTCAACTTTTTGAGACTCCATTAAAAAAGGCAGTTTGCCTAAATCTAGTTTTTCCTGTTGGCGATTCAACCAAATTGCGTTTAATCCCGCCTTTTTAGCACCACAATAATCTGCTTTAAAGCTGTCGCCGATATGCAACACATTCTCGGCAGTGCAGTTGTGCTTTTGTAAAGCAGTGGTAAAAATTTTAGAATCGGGTTTTGCTGCACCAACTTCGGTGGAAATTGTCACTGATGTGAAATATGCAGCTAAATTTAGTGCTTTTAATACTGCATAAATTCGGGAATCGAAATTCGATACTACTGCTAATTCAATTCCTTGTTGCTGCCACTTATTTAATGCTGGCAATACGTCGGGATAGACGAACCAAGGTTCGGCGGTGGCAAAATGAGCGTAAAGTTCCACAAAGAATGTGGAAAAGTCTGAAAATTGGTGGAATATGCCTGCTATTTGGAATGCTTTTGCGGAAACTGTTTGCCACCACTCAAATTCTAATTGGGGAATTTTTGCTGCTTCTATCCCTGGAAATGCCATCGGACTTGCTGATGCGAAGCTTTGGAAAAATGCTGCATTTAACTCTTCACTCTTAACTGTTACTCCAAAACTATTGGCTAGTTTTCCGTAGACTTCGCCGACGCTACCGCGAACGTCAAATAGTGTACCTGCGGCATCTAGAAAAATAATTTTGGTCATTTGAGAAGAAAAAGGGAAGAGGAAAGAGGACTTATCGCACATCCGGTTGCATCGGAATGATTTAACCACAGAGAACACAGAGGAAAAGAAGAGAAGAGAAGAGAAGAGAAGAGAAGAGAAAAAAGATTTGAATGATTCCTTCTTTCTTCTTCCTTTTTCCTTCTTCCTTCTAATTAGTTGTTGGCGGATTCACCACACCAGAATGATTGGCAATGTTGCCCGCAGGTTCAAATCTGCCTCCTAAATATTTGGCTAGGAATTCTTCGGCGATCGCATAAAAGTGCAGGCGATTTTCTGGTCGCGCAAATCCGTGTCCTTCGTCTGTATAAAGCACGTATTCTACAGGTTTGCCGGCTTGCTTCATGGCATTGACAATTTGCTCGCTTTCTGCTTCTTTGACTCGCGGGTCGTTAGCACCTTGGGCGATTAGTAAAGGTTTCTGGATGCGATCGACAAAAAATAAAGGCGAGATCGATTTCAGAAACTCTGGTTCTGTTTCCAGATTTCCGACGCGGTGATACAGACTTGCTTTTCTCGGTTCCCAGTAAGGGGGAATAGTTTGCAGCAGTGTAATCAAATTGCTCGGCCCGACAATATCGACGGCGCAGGCAAAAACATCGGGACTAAAAGTCAATCCCGCTAAGGCAGCATAACCACCGTAAGAACCGCCCATAATCGCAATTTTATCGGGTTGGGAAATTCCTGTTTCTACAAGCCAATTAACCCCATCTAGCAAGTCGTCGTGCATCTTAGCGGCCCATTCGCGATTGCCGGCATTGAGAAAGGCTTTGCCGTAGCCGGTGGAACCGCGAAAATTGATTTGCAAAATGGCGTAACCTCGGTTTGCCAGCCATTGGGCTTGTGGATTGTAACCCCAGGTATCGCGGGACCAGGGGCCGCCGTGAACCAGCAAGACTGTCGGTACGGGCGTTGAGACACCAACCGGTTTTGTCAGGTAGCCGTGAATGGTTAAACCATCTCTTGCGGTGTAAGAAATGGGTTCCATTGATGATAGCGGTAGCCCTTCGAGTTTGGGTTGGTTGCTGAACAGGAAGGTGAAGGTTTTGGAGGCGCGATCGTACACATAGTAGTAAACTGGGCCGTCGTCTGTCCTGTAAGCGACTAGCCAAGTGGTATCGGCGAGGTTGCGGCTGGTGATGGAGAATTCGCCGGGGCGGAATTTGCCGAGCTCCTCAAAATCCTCTGCTATGCTTTGGTCTAAAATCTGCCACTCTTGCTTGTCCTTGTAGAAGGAAACCGCCTGAATCTCTCGCTTGGTGGGGTGTACGACAATGCCGCCGACATCGTATTCTGGGTCTGAGGCGAGATCGGTTTCTTGTTTGGTTTCTAAGTCTAAGGCGATCAAACGTTCGGCGTTAGCATCGTGATTGCCCATGATGTAAAGAATTTTGCCGTTTTCTGAGAACATGACGGCACCGCCTTCCTCATCGGGCCCCCACCTTCGCAGGCTTTCCCAAGACTTGTCGGCAGTTTCCCGAAACACCAATTCTGATCCGCCGTCGGCAGTTGTGGCTGTGGCCGCCCGCACTTGAAATTCGCCGTCAGCAGTCCAACCGACGATGTTACCTGGGTTTTCGGTGTCGAGTTCAACGGCACCGTTTTGCAGGTTGATGCGGTAAAGATCGTGTTTGCGGCGATCGCGGATGTTCATTCCCACTAATATTTCATTGGGGAATTGGCGGTCAAAGGCGATCAGATGAGCTCGAACACCTTGAAATGCTGTCAAATCGCGAACCAGGTTTGACTGGATATTGACTGAGAATAAATGCCATTTTTCATCACCATCAATATCTTGCTGATAAATGAGCTCTTCGCCGCTGTAAGTCCAGAAAAAGATGCGGATGCCGCGTTTTTTATCGGCTGTGAGTTGGCGGTCATCTGCTTGACCTACGGTACGGAGTCGCACTTGCAAGACGTTGTTTTCGTCGGGTGCAATGTAGGCGAGATACTTGCCGTCGGGTGAAAGTTGGGGGCGGGTTCTTTCAGGATTTCCGAACAGAATCTCCCGCTCTATCAACGGTGGAATTTCAGTTTTTGGCTTTTGAAATGTGGAATTTTGCATTTTTTATCGTGCCTAATATTCTCTGAATCTACACTCCGACAGAAAAAACCAGGTTTTTACCAAATATGCGCGTAGTAGTGAAGTATTTTCGTGAAAAACCCGGTTTCGGAACCGCCCTCATAAGTCCTACAATCAATAATAAACCGTCAACTGTCAACAGTTAACAGTCTACAATCAACTAACTTTTAAGCAAATCCTGAATCGGTTTACTAATCCAATTGAAACCAACTTTTAGTTGATGGTCAAATGTTGGCATCCGATAGAGATAAGCTAAGCGGCGAGCAATGTGCGCTAGTTGTCCGTCGAGTTTAATTCCTAAACCGGCCAGGGTGGCGTTGTCATTTCCTAATGTCATCATTTCTCCTAGCGGCTGATAGCGGAAAGGAAGTAATGGGCGGCCGGTGAGGGAGGCCCAAATGTTCCAGGCGGTGTAGTCAGCTTGCTGAAAGGCTGTTTGGGCTGTTCCGGGGACTTTTTGATTAGTTGCATCGTGACATTCAGCTAAGTCTCCCAAGGCAAATATATCTGGATGGTCGATAATTTGCATTTGCGAATTGACTATTAATTGACCGCGGCGGTTTTGTTTGAGGGGTAGCGATCGCACTGCTTGACTAACTTGAGTTCCTACTGTCCACAAAACTATGTCTACGGGTAGAACATCTAATTGTCCTTTGTAAAGTAAGGATATTGTGTCCGATCCGATCGCCTCTACTTCTGTTTCTAAGTCGATCCACACTTGCCGTTTTTCTAAAGCTTTGCTGGCGGCTTCGCGGTTAAACTCCGGCGATGTCCGCAGAATCATGTCGCTTTGCTCAACTAACCGCACGCGACCTTTTTCTCCGAGTCGATCGGCTAATTTACAAGCTAATTCTACTCCCGAATAACCGGCGCCGACGATCGCAACCCGAATTTTGTCGTTGTTGCTGGCTTCTAAAAACCGCAGTCTTTCTTCTAAGCGGTATGCGTCGTCGAGAGTGCGAAATGAGTAAGCGTATTCAACGGCACCTTTGACCAGATCTAGGGGGGTTTCGCCGCCTAAAGCTAAAACCAGGCGATCGCACGGAATTTCTGGCCCGTCGTGCAACTGCACTCGCTTTTGCTCCACATCGATGCCGGAGACAGTACCTTGACAAAAGCGCACGCCTGTGGTTTCCAATAGTTCGGCAAATGGTGGAGCAATTTCCCAGGTTTGGAGTTCGCCGGTCACGAGTTCGTAGAGCAGGGGAACGAACAAAAATCGATCGCGGCGGTCAACTAGGACAATTTCTGGTTTTTCGGTTTTGGAGAAGGGTAACTGACTCAAGCGCAGGGCTGTGTAGAGTCCGCCGAAGCCTCCGCCGAGAATACAAATCCGGGGTTGTTGTTGAGTCATGGTGTTTTGTTTGAGGGGCTCACGGTAGCAAGGAAACTTATCTTATTCTAACGAGAGTGAGGGAGTGGGGAAGGGGGGAGTGGAAGACTGGGAAAATGGGAAAATGGGAAAATGGGAAAATGGGAAAATCTTCCATCTTTCCCTCGAACCTCAACATCCATCTGTTGAATCCGTTAAACTCACACCTAGAGCACCATTCTCAATCAGCTTTTTATGGGCGGACTCTTCGGCCCAACCCCTACTCCCCATAAGAAAATGCACTTGTTGTGGAACAGGCCGGAAAGCCTGTTAAGCGAGAATGGTGCTCTGGGCGTGAGTGAAATCCATTAAAGCCGTTAGACAATGCGTTTCCGAACTGTTTTCTATATCTATAGCCTTGATTAGCTTTACCTATTACTCGCCCTCAAATTTTCTGAAGGTTCGCAGAACTAATTTTGTACTATATTAGTTTATAATGAATAATTTCGCACATTAAATTCACTTTTTATAGGGTCATCTACTCTACCACTTGCCCCCGCACTCACAAGTGAAAAACAAACCATGCAAACTTCTTCCAATTCTTCTAAATTTAAGAACGGCGATCACAATAACGAAGACGACTCATCTTTGTTAAAAAGCGAAGAACGATATAAAAATTTAGTAGCTAATATTCCCGGTGCTGTCTACCGCTGTACCTGCGAGTATACGGAGGACGGGGAATTAACACGGACAATGGCGTTTTTGAGCGAGGCTGTTCAAGAAATATCAGGCTATCCCTCTTCTGATTTTATCAACGATCGCGTCCGTTCCTTGGCAAGCATTATCCATCCTCAAGACCGGAAAAAGGTGGATGCTAGTGTGAAAAAAAGCGTAGCAACCAGAACTTCGTACATCCTTGAATACCGGATTGTCCGGGCGGACGGCGGAATTAGCTGGGTTTACGAAAAAGGCAAAGCTATTGGCTGCGAGGCGGAGGAGGGTAGAGGAAAACAAGAAGGACAAGGGGAAATTGAGGGCTTTTTGTCGGCTGTGGTTTCGCCGGTATCGCAGATCGCAAATTCTCTGTATCGGGTTGTCTATCTCGACGGAGTGATTTTGGATATTAGTGAGCGAAAGCGCACTGAAGAAGACCTGCGAAACACTCAAGATTTTCTGAATGCGGTACTGCAAAATCTGCCAGTTAGCGTCTTTATTAAAGATGCTGTGGAACAAAGATTTATTTATTGGAATAAAGCTAGCGAAGAATTGTTTGGCTATTCGAGGGATGAAGTGCTGGGAAACAATGCTGCTGAATTGTTGGAGCCAGAGCAGGCTAATTACTTGCAAGCACAAGATTTAGAATTATTCGCAAGACACAAAGGCGTCGATTTGCCAGAAGAAATCATCCAACTTCCGCGCCGAGGAAAGCGAATTTTGCACACTAAAAAAGTTCCTTTGTTTGACGATTCTGGCGCGCCTAAGTATATTCTGGGTATTGCTCAAGATATTACGGAAAGCAAAAAAACAGAAACAGAATTGTCGCGCTTGGCTATTGTGGCTCAAAAAACGCAAAATGGTGTGATTATTACTGATGCTCAAGGCTGCATTGAATGGGTGAATGAAGGATTTACTCGGATTAGCGGTTACGTGCTGGCAGAAATGCAGGGAAAAAAACCGGGTGATGTGCTGCAAGGCCCTCAAACAGACCCCCTAACTATTGCTCAACTGCGATCGGCTTTGGCAACGGGACAGTTGTTTAATCAGGAAATTTACAATTACAGCAAGGATGGAAAGGGTTATTGGGTGGCGCTTTCCATCGCTCCAATTTTTCTAGAAAATGGGGAACTCGAAGGTTTTATTGCGGTGCAAACTGATATTACCGATCGCAAGCAAGCAGAGGCAACAGTCAGGGAAAGCGAGAGTTATTATCGCTGCATTGTCGAGACGGCTTCGGAGGGCGTTTGGATGTTTGACAGCGAAAGTATCACGACTTTTGCTAACAGCATGATGGCCGAAATGCTGGGGTATACTGTGGAGGAAATGCTGGGGCGATCGCTATTTGAGTTTATAGACTGCGACTCTAGGAAAATAGCAGAAAGTTACGTGCAGCGCAGGCGGGAAGGCATTCGCGAACGCCACGATTTTAAGTTTACTCGCAAAGACGGATCTCACTTGTGGGCGATCGTGTCGGCGACACCGATGTTCGACGCTGAGGGCAAATTTTCAGGCGTGTTGCGGATGATTACCGATATTAGCGATCGCAAACAAGCAGAAGCCGAATTGCGCCAAACTCTCAAAGAGTTGGAATTTGAAAAATTTGCTTTGGATCAATCGGCAATTGTCTCGAATACCGACGAATTCGGAGCCATTACCTATGTCAACGATCAATTTTGCGAACAATTTAAATATTCCCGAGAAGAACTGATCGGCAAAACCCACAGACTTGTAAATTCTGGCTATCATTCAGCCGATTTTTTCAAGCAGCTTTGGTCAACCATCCGCCAGGGAAAGGTTTGGCGAGGAGAAATGAAAAATCAAGCTAAAGACGGTACATTGTTTTGGTTGGATACTACGATTGTACCGTTCTTAAATACGAACGGCGAACCCCATCAATATGTAGCAATTCGTAAAGATATTACCGCTCGCAAACACGCAGAAGAAGCGGTGCAGCTTTCCGAAAGTCAATTGAGGACTAAAAATCAAGAATTGGCAAAAGCCCTGCGGGACGTGCATAAAACTCAAAGCATGATGGTTCAGAATGAAAAAATGGTAAGTTTGGGGCAATTAGTCGCTGGCGTTGCTCACGAAATCAACAATCCAGTTAGCTTTATTTACGGCAACGTCATGCACGCTGACGATTACTTTAAAGACTTGCTAAAAATGCTGCAACTTTACCAGCAGGAATACCCGCACCCAACACCGGCAATTAAACAAGAAATAAATGATATCGATTTGAATTTTCTGCTCAGAGATTTGCCGAAGCTGTTAAATTCGATGAAAATGGGAGCAGAGCGAATTCGCCAAATTGTGCTGTCACTGAAGAATTTTTCGCGATTAGATGAAGCCGAACAAAAGCAGGTGGATATTCACGAAGGGATTGAAAGCACTTTGTTGATTTTGCAGCACAGGTTGAAAGAAACGGCAGGGCGTCCTAAAATTGTGCTGATCAAAGAGTTCGGCAATTTGCCCCGCGTACAGTGTTATGCAGGACAGTTGAATCAGGTTTTTATGAATATTATTGGCAATGCAATTGATGCTTTGGAAGAGGCAATGGAGACTGGACAGTGGGCAGAGGGACAACTGGCGCCTATTCCTTATTGTCCTTCACCGACGCTGCGGATTTGTACGGATGTAAAATATGAACAGGATGCTTTGATGCAAGCCGATTCTGCTGTTTCTGATGATTCAATGCGGCATCCTTCTCATATTGTGATTCGGATTGCTGACAACGGGCCAGGGATTCCGATAGATGTTCACAAAAGGCTGTTCGATCCGTTTTTTACTACGAAAGAACCTGGTAAAGGTACTGGTTTGGGGCTGTCTATCAGCTATCAAATTGTGGTGGAAAAACACGGCGGGCAGCTTAAGTGCGATTCTGCACCGGGTCAAGGCACGGAATTTGCGATCGAGATTCCTGTAGTCAGTAGTCAGTAGTCAGTAGTCAGTAGTCAGTAGTCAGTAGTCAGTAGTTATTTACTACCAATTACCTATTCCCGATGCCCAATGCCCAATGCCCAATTCCTTATTCCCCATAACCATGAAATATAACGTAATTTATGACGGCAATTGCAATCTCTGCGTTACCTTGGTACAGTTACTAGAAACCTTAGACAAAGGCCAGAATTTTGAGTATATTTCCATGCAAGATTTAGAGCAATTAAATCGCTTTGGGATTACGTCTCAAGACTGCGAAATGGGGATGATTTTGATAGATGGCAACACCCCAGAACGTCGCTGGCAAGGCAGCGATGCGGCGGAGGAAATCGGACGGATATTGCCTGCTGGCGAGGTGTTTGTGGCTGCTTATCGGGCAATGCCGGGGATGAAGTGGATGGGCGATCGCGTGTACGAACAAGTCCGCGATAACCGCTATACTTTGTTTGGCAAGCGATCGACTACTTACAAATCTGTTTATCCGGTTGGCTGTAGGTCGATCGACAATTGCGATAATAGCAACGACTAAAGTCCTTAGTACAAACAGGTTCGCAGTGAAAACTGAATTCCTCAAAAAGATTGATTAAACAAATCGAATATCTGCTGGCAAAAGTCTTTGAGTTTTTGCGCCGACTCCACCGCAGGTTCGGTTTGGCCGAGAAAATTCCAATTTTCCACAGTAGAAAAGTGCCACTGCTGACCGCTATGATCGTAACCGGCTGCCTCAACTCCGATCGCCCGCCGATACCCTTCCACCGGATCTTGGTAAAATCGGATTTGAATCAAAATGCTGCGGCTTTGCAGCAAGCGGCTTCTACCGGGAAAATGGAAGCCAATGTCGATGGAATCTGGATCTACAAGTTCTCTGGTATCCTGGTCATTCATCCAAGGTTTCAAATCGACTTTTGCATCCGGGAATTCGGACTTGAATAAATTAACAACCGCAGCAATTTTGCTGGCAACTTCTATATTTTTGGCTTGTTCGGCAGCGTTCACTCGAAAAACTCCTATCAAATATAGTTATTACATTTAGCTAATAATGTAACTGCATACTGCCGAATGTAGACTGTGAACAGCGGACTTTTTCAGAAATAATTAGGCATTGACAAATTTTCATATATGTGTTGTGCTGTTTTTATCCGAGTCTCGCTCCCCCTAAATCCCCCTTAAAAAGGGGACTTTGAGCAGGCTCTTGTCCCCCCCTTATTAAAGGAGGTTAGGGGGGATCTGCAGGTTTTAAAACACGCCATAGTTCCATAATTTTAATTCAGGGGAAGGGCGATCGCAAATTCCGAACCTTCTCCCAGCACCGATTCGCAAGTTAGTTTACCGCCGTGGGTTTCTTCCACAATTTGCCTGCTGATAGACAACCCCAAACCCGTACCTTTTCCTACTCCTTTGGTAGTAAATAAATGGTCAAATATTTTCGACTTGAGTTCCGATGACATCCCTTGACCGTTATCTTTGATTTTAATCACCACGCTGTTGTTATCCTCCGAGACTTGAGTGATAATGGCGATCGTATTCGGTAAAGCTTCAATTTCAGCGTAAGTGCGACCTTCATTGAATTCGTCAAAACACTCGATCGCATTTGCCAGCAAATTCATAAATACCTGATTCAGTTGCCCAAAATAACATTGAACTGGCGGGATATCTCCGTATTCTTTGATAATTTTAATCGCGGGGCGAGTATCTTTAGCTTTCAGACGATACTGTAAAATCATCAAAGTGCTATCGATGCCCTCATGAATATTTGCTGACACTTTATTCGCACTGTCAGCGCGGGAAAAAGTCCGCAAAGACTTGCTAATATTGCGGATGCGGTCTGTACCTGATTTCATAGATAAAAGCATTTTCGGCAAATCTTCAATCAAATATTCTAAATCAATCTCCGATGCTTTATCCTGTAATTCATCTCCAGGATTAGGAAATTTTTCTTGGTAAAGTTGTAAGCAATCAATCAAATCTAAGCTCGCCTCAGCAGCAGCATCAAGATTGCCCGCAATAAAACCAAGCGGATTGTTAATTTCGTGAGCCACCCCTGCAATCAAGTTGCCGAGAGCCGACATTTTTTCGCTTTGAATCAGTTGCAGTTGCGCCTGTTGCAATTCATTGAAAGATTTTTCTAACTGTTGAGATTTTTCTTTCTCGCGCGCGTACAAACCAGCATTTTCTACAGCAATAGCAACTTGAGAAATTAACACTTTGAATACTTCTACTCTCTCTGCTGTAAAAGCTCCTACTGTCAAAGCATTTTCTAAATAAATTATTCCGCGCCCCTGAGATTGATAAATAATCGGCAAACAGAGAATTGATTTGGGTTGATATTTGTGAATGTAGGTATCTACATTAAAAGGTTCGGCGACAGTCGCATTGTCTAAAACTAGATGCTTTTGACTGCGCTGTACGTAATTAATCACAGACAGGGGTACATCTTCACTATTTTCTAGGGGAATAGAGGGTAAAAGTGTGACGGTATCCTCCCCATGAGTGCCAGTAGCTTCTATGCAGAGGATATCGTTTTTCAGCAGCAGTAGCACTACTTTTTGAGCCGCCGCATTTTCTAAAATAATTTTGATTAATTTGGTCAACAATTTTTCTAGAACAATTTCACCGTTAATGGCTTCCGCCGACTTAATAAAAGTAGCTAAGTTTAATAAATCGCCTAAACTACTACTGGTAGTATTTCCCGTGGCAGTGCGGGTGACATCGAGAGTTGGGGTTGGAATTGTGCGCGTCTGTGCTGCTAAGAAAGGATGTGTTGATTCTAAATGTTTAACTTTAGCTATGGCTCCCCAATGGATATATCCATAATAGGCTTTAGTCAGGTATGCTTGAGAAACTATCTCTTTACCCAAACCTTGATAAAATTCTCCCGCTAATTCATAGGCTAATGCTTCCTCTTGAATATAACCGTTTTTGGCAGCTCCATCAATTGCGCGATCGTACAATTCCATTGCTTGGGTATTTTGCCCCAACACTCGCGCTGTTTCCGCTGCTACTAAGTCGTATTTGTGTTGATAGTTCATCGGAGCATGAACTGCCCATTTTTTCATCTTCTTTTGGTTTCGCAGCACTTTTTCCAAATATTGCTTTTGTTCCCTTTTGCCAGTTGCTGGATACAAAGCTATGATACTGAGAGAGGAGTAAAAATTATTCAGAGCAACCACATCAAATCCGGCTACAGACTCCTCATGTTTCTCAAATAACCTTGAATTTTCTAATGCTTGCGCGTAGTTTCTGAAGATAAAATTAAGCTGAGTTTTGGCATTATAAACCAACCCAACTAAAAAGAAGTTTTTACATTCTATTAAAATGGGGAGCGTTTTAACTTCATTAAATCTCTCACCGACTAAATGACAGGGTTCGACAGCTTGACCGCGCAAATTGAGGCCTGTCTGCCTAGCTATACTTATATACTGTACAGCCATTTCAAGTTGAGATTGCTGCATTAGTTTCATATATTTCCCAGTCTCCTGATCCACCAAATCTAGAGGATCTCCTATCGACAGTTTGTTTAAGCAATATGCACCTATAGCATAACCAGCAAATTCCAAATCTCCAGTTTCCATCCCATTTTTAAAACCTTCTTTGAGATCGCCTAATCCGGACTTGAGAGCGGCTTTCCAGTGGTGAATAAAAGAACCAAATGTTGCATAAACTCTACTTTTGATTGAACGGGAGGGAAATTTGTCTAACAGCCTAATTGCCAGTTGACCGAATTGGTATGCCAAACTAATGTCCCCTAACTTGCACATAACTACGCCATAATAAACGTAGGCAATACTTGCATAAGGCGAATTACCGTATTTAATACACAGCTTGACCATCCTAAATGCCAGCAGCGGTATCAGTGGGGGTTTTGCCTGAATAGCACTGCTGAGAATCCCTGATAAAATCCGCATGGCTGCTTTTTTTTCGGGATCAATCATTTCTGGCAAGTTAGCTAAATCCTCAATTCGTTTCAATCCCAACCTCAGTTTGGTATTACTCAGTCCCGCCATAATATGTAGCGCGTGGGGATTTTGAGGAAAAGAAATGCCTAACAGTTTCAGCACCTCTAGTCCTGTATTGAGTGCTTCTACCACTCTATTTTGAGCGTTATAAGACTGAATTTGAAGTTCATAAACATTCACTTTTTCCAGTAAGCTTTTAGAATTTTGAAGTACAATGTCAACCATCTTTTTTGAAGCTTCATAGTTAATATTTAAGTATTCAGCTTCGGCTGTTGACTCGTAAATTGCTAACGTTAAGTCATAGTGGCTTTGCCAAGAATCCGCAGGCAATAATTCCATAGCGACCCGCAAATACCTAACAGCAGCTTCATAGGCAGCAGCCGCTTTTGCCTTGTGTCCAGCAGTTAAATTTAATTGTGCCAACTGAGTTTTTTCTGACTGTTGGCTAATCGTGTCAATTCCGACATTCAATTGATTGACGATATCAAAGATGTTTTCTTCTAGCTTGTCGGGGGGAGTATTCTGTAACAGTAATTGACCGATTTTTAAATGGGTGGATTGCTTTTGGTCTTCGGGAATTAGCGAATAAGCCGCTTGCTGAACGCGATCGTGCAAAAATCTGTAACTAACCCGCGAAGTGTCTAACTTAAGATTGATTGATTCGGCTCGATCGAAAACTAAAGGAATGCGATAAGCATTGCTCAAGGGCAGAATTAACCCGGCTTGCAAAGCTGAATAAAGTTCAGTTGCTGTCGTATTAGCTGACTTTTCGCTAACAAGTGACAGCACATCTAGAGCAAATTTATCTCCCACGCAAGCTGCTAGCTTCAACACTTCTTGCGTGGCTGCGGGCAGCTTTTCAATGCGAGAAGCTACCAGTTCCACCACACTTTTATCGGTGATTCCAATGGCTTGGATTTCATCTATACTCCAATACCAACCACTTTGATTTTCCTCATTTGTAATGTGATTAAATTTAAATTTTAAAAGAGAGTCTTGATAAAGTGCTTGGAGTAATTGAGTCAAGAAAAAAGGATTGCCGCCCGTTTTATTCCAGATTAAATCCGCTAGATTGGTTACTTTTTTTGTGCAAGTGTTAAGTGTTTCAGTGACTAATTCCGTCACTTTTGCTAAATCCAGAGGTTGCAACACGATATTGTTGACTCTTGTACCAGTTTTTTCAATTTCTTCTACAGTCTGAATTAAGGGGTGGGTCGGACTAACTTCATTGTCTCGATAGGCACCGATTAGCAACAAATATTCCTGGTCAGGGTCAGTTATCAGTATTTGCATCAACTTTAATGTTGCTGAATCTGCCCACTGCAAATCGTCTAAAAAGATAACTAGTACAGCTCGGCGTAAATACACAGACTATTAAACAGCCAAGACTTTACCCTTGTATGTCCACTTAAAAGG
>NZ_JAUBTF010000085.1:0-23860 GCF_036702355.1 Microcoleus sp. D3_18_C4 | reverse complement strand
CCAACACCAACGCCAACACCAACGCCTGAGATAACACCAACACCAACACCAACGCCTGAGATAACACCAACACCAACACCAACGCCTGAGCTAACACCAACGCCAACACCAACGCCAACACCAACGCCTGAGATAACACCAACACCAACACCAACGCCTGAGATAACACCAACACCAACACCAACGCCTGAGCTAACACCAACGCCAACACCAACGCCAACACCAACGCCTGAGATAACACCAACACCAACACCAACGCCTGAGATAACACCAACACCAACACCAACGCCTGAGCTAACACCAACGCCAACACCAACGCCAACACCAACGCCTGAGATAACACCAACACCAACACCAACGCCTGAGCTAACACCAACGCCAACGCCTGAGATAACACCAACGCCAACGCCTGAGATAACACCAACGCCAACGCCTGAGATAACACCAACGCCAACACCAACGCCTGAGATAACACCAACACCAACACCAACGCCAACACCAACGCCTGAGATAACACCAACACCAACACCAACGCCTGAGATAACACCAACACCAACGCCTGAGCTAACACCAACGCCAACACCAACGCCTGAGATAACACCAACGCCAACACCAACGCCAACACCAACGCCTGAGCTAACACCAACGCCAACACCAACGCCACCGCTTCCTGTTAACAAATCACCCGAAAATTTACAAATTAGCGTGCCAACCACTGTTAAACCAAATGAGGCGATTAAGCTAACAAATGGTCAAATTTTTGATGAAAATGGAACGGGAGATTTAGCTAAAGTAGAATTTTGGGTGCAAAAAGAGGGAGGAGAGTGGACAAAAGTTGGCGATTTTACTAATTTCACACCTGATAGCAAAGATAATCGTTTAGCTAAATTTGATGCTGAATTGAAAGGTTTAGAGGCTGGAAAGTATCAAGTTAAGGCGATTGCCTACGATAAATCAGGTGAATCCAGCAAGGAAATGATTAGTAGCTTATTAGTAAATACTGCACCGAATGACTTAGCCTTTAGAATTTTACCTCTTTATACAACTGGTGAAAAAATTAGCTTTGAGTATGCTAGGGTGATTGACGCTGAAGGCGTAAGCGACATTGATAGAGTTGATTTCTGGTTACAAAAAGAAGGCGGAGAAAAAATTGAGATTACAAATGATGTAACTGAGTTTGAGAGTGATAGTAAGGGTCGGGGAAGATTTAACTTTCGCGATGATTTAAGCAGCATAACACCCGGTCGTTATCAACTGTCGGCAATGGCTTATGACAAAAGCGGTGCCGCTAGTCCATTAGCGACAGAAAAATTTGCCCTGATTACCGATCCGGGTGAAATTTTGTCAGATAATGTCAGGTTAGCGATCGCAGGTTCAGCTAACCTAGAAAAATACGATCCAGAAGCCCTAGCTCAAACACGGGAATGGTTGATTTGGCTGACTCCTGGCAGTTCCTCTCAGCAGTTAGCTAACAGTTTAGGCGCTATAGATAGTGGCGCAGCCGGACATATTCCCAACACCTACCGCTGGCAATTTCCCGAAAATAGCGATCCACTCTTAGTAGAGCAATCCTTATTATCTTTGAGTGGGGTGGAGTTTGCCTATCCCCTTGTTTCCCACCAACCAGAATTGCTATCGGAACCCAAGGATGAACCTCTGGTTAAAGATGGAACCCAGTGGCATCTGAAAACCAGCGTGAGTCCAAACGCTACTGTCAAGGAAGCTTGGGAGTTAGCGCAAGGAGAGGGTGTAGTTATCGGTATAGTCGATGACGATCTCTTTGAGTCGCCGCACAAGGAATTGACTGATAATTTTCGAGCGGATTTGAGTTCGGACTTCAACCAAGATGCCGATCCCTCACCCACTTACCAGCGGACAGTTATTCCTCAATACTTGTCATCCAAGAGTAACATTAAAGATTCTAATTCGACTTATTTCCGTGTGAAAGTACCTCTGACGGGAGTGGTAACGGACGTGAACGTTCAATTGGGTATCGAACACCCCAAAATCCATGACTTAGATGGGTATTTGGTCAGCCCCGAAGAACCCATGTTCGACCCCCTCATCTTCCTATCATCGTCCCGCAATCGATCGCCCAGACCAGGCGATCCACCTTCTACACCGCCACAAGTTGAATTGTTCAACAATATCCAAAACGGCGGTAGTAACTTCACTCGCACAAGATTTGACGACGAAGCAACAACTCCAATCACCACAGCCTTTGCCCCCTTTACTGGCACTTTCCAACCGCAGGGGCCTCTGGCCGGCGTTAATAACCAGTGGGCACCTGGTTCTTGGCAGCTAAGGATTGAGGATGAAGTGTCGTTAAACACTGGAAAACTCACTCAGCTTGGGTTAGACTTCACAACCTACAACCCTCACGCAACATCAGTGGCAGGGGTATCAGTTGCTAACGGTTCCAATGGTTATCAAGGTAGCGGGGTTGCGCCCAAAGCCTCTTTCGCTGGGCTGCGGCTAGTGGCTGACCAATTTAACGATTCAGCCCTAGCAAATGTGTTTTATGACCAGTCTAGTAAAAATCGTAATCAGTCAATCGATATTTATAACAATAGTTGGAAAGATGAAGCTTGGCTGAGTTACTTTGCCCAAGGTGTGGACGCGATGGCGGATGGAGTCAAGTACGGGCGTGGCGGACTTGGCAATATATATGTTTTTGGTGGCGGAAATGATGCTTTAGATGGCGGAAATGTCAACTATAACGGATTGGCAAATTCTCGCTATGCGATTGCCGTAGGAGCGATCGACAACCGAGGCTATAAATCAGTTTACAGCGAACCAGGAGCCTCTTTATTGGTATCTGCTTATTCGAGTGGCAACGGAATCGGCATTACAACAGCAGATATGGAAGGCACTAGGGGATACAGTGAGGAAGATTATACCAGTGGCTTTGGCGGAACTTCAGCGGCCGCACCTTTTGTATCTGGAGTTGTGGCCTTGATGTTGGAAAAAAATCCATTTTTGAGTTGGCGAGATGTCCAGTATATCTTAGTAGAAACTGCTCAAAAAAATGACCCTAATGACGCAGGTTGGGGAAAAAATGGAGCGGGGTATTCCGTTAACCATAAATACGGATTTGGCGCTGTCAATCCAGTAGAAGCGGTAAAAAAAGCCGCCGATTGGACTCCTGTTGCTCAGGAAGTAAAAGTTCCTCCTTCTGACTCCTTGAAAAATGTCATGGACACTATTCCTGATGACAATGGAGAACCCGGTTTATCTTCAACAATCAAGATTAATGAAGATATTAATGTCGAGAAGGTTGAGGTCGTGTTTGACGTTAAGCACAAAGATTGGAGGGATTTAACAGTTAAACTAAAATCGCCCAACGGTACCGATTCACTTTTAGTAAAGTCAATCTCAGAAGAGATGAATGCTAACACAATCATTCCTGAATCTAGCATACCTTGGGTATTTACTTCTAACCGCCACTGGGGGGAATCTTCTAAGGGTGAATGGACATTAGAAGTTATTGATGACAATGGAAATCAAATTGAAGGATACTGGAATAGTTGGAAGCTGAATGTTTACGGAGCCAAGCCAACTTTATCTATAGAGGCGACTGATGCAAATGCTTCAGAAAGTGGCGCTCCAGGTACGGTGACTATTACTCGCAGAGGCAATACAAAATATGATTTGAAGGTCAATTACTCTGCGGGCGGGACAGCGAGTGAGGGGATAGATTATCAGGGATTAAGTAAAAGTGTCACGATTCCTGCTGGTCAGTCGAGTGTGGAAATTCCTATTAGGGTCATTGATGATAGTTCAGTGGAAGGAGAAGAAACGGCAACGGTCACTTTATCAACAGGTCAAGATTATACTATTGGGAAAGATGGTAGTACAACAGTGGCGATCGCGGACAATGACGAGCCCCCCAATGTTGTTACCAATACGAAAGATAATGGTGCTGGCAGTTTACGAGCGGTTTTGACTTGGGCTAATAGCAATCCTGGTAAAGATACAGTTATCTTTAAGATTCCTACCACCGATCCGGGCTATAAGAGTAGCACTAATAGTTTTACTATTAAACCGCTACCACTATCACCCCTACCACAGATCACCGATTCAGTGATTATTGATGGAACGACTCAGCCAGGATTTTCAGATCGGCCAGTAATTGAATTAGATGGCAGTAATGTGACAGTGGATGGTTTATATATCTCTGCCGGAAACAGTACAGTAAGAGGATTAACTATCAACCGTTTTGGTGTTGACGGTATCCGATTAACTGGTAATGGTGGCAATATCGTTGAAGGCAACTTCATTGGTACAGATGTAACTGGTACTCAAGATTTAGGCAACGGCTATAGTGGCATATCAGTTTGGACACCTAATAATATTATTGGTGGCAAAACTGTTAAAACACGAAACATCATATCTGGCAATGATAATGTTGGTATTTACATTACAGAGTCAAATGCTAATAACAACCTGATTCAAGGCAACTATATCGGTAGCGATGTCACTGGCACTAAAGATTTGGGCAATACAAATAATGGTGTTGCTATTTTAGACGCAAGTAATAACACGGTGGGTGGGACAACGATTGAGGCGGGAAACTTAATATTCGGAAACGGTAAAAATGGTGTGTTTATTAACGGTTCCGGTTCCACTGGCAATGCTATTTTATCTAATTCCATCTCTGGCAACGATGGCTTGGCTATCGGTTTGGGAGAAAATGGATTGACCGTGAATGATTTAAGAGATGGCGATACAGGGATTAATAATTTACAGAATTTCCCAGAGTTAACTTCAGCTATCTCTAGTGGTGGAAATACAACTATTAAAGGGAAGATAAATAGCACTCCCAATACTAATTTGAGAGTAGAGTTTTTCTCTAATCAAAATACAGATTCTTCGGGCTATGGCGAAGGTGAAAAGTTCCTTGGATTCCAGAATGTAACAACTGATAGCAGTGGAAATGCGACTGTAGCTATTAATTTACCCTTAGCTGTTCCCGTTGGTCAATTTATTAGTGCTACTGCTACTGATCCGAATAATAATACTTCAGAGTTTTCTAAGGGGATTGCAATTGGGGCACAACCAACAGAACTCTTTAGCGACATTAATGCTAACTTGGACGGAGTTTACTTTAGTTCAGTCGCATCGGGAGATTATGATAATGATGGCGATATTGACATCCTTCTCACAGGCATTAATGGTCAAAATTCTATAGCCAAAGTGTACCAAAACAATAATGGCAACTTTACCGACATTAATGCTGCTTTGCAGGGAGTTTTTAGTAGTTCAGTAGATGCGGGAGATTATGATAGAGATGGCGATCTTGATATCCTTCTCACAGGCTTGGATGATAACTTCAACTTAATATCGAAAGTTTATCGCAATGATAATGGTAATTTTACCGACATCAACGCTAACTTGCAAGGACTTTCGGATAGTTCAGCAATTTGGTTAGATTATGATAATGATGGCGATCTTGATATCCTGCTGACAGGTAGTGCATTTGCTGGTGGTATTACGAAAATCTACCGTAATGATAGTGGTAGTTTTACGGATATATTAGCTAATTTACAGGGAGTTTTTGATGGTTCTGTAGATGCGGGAGACTATGACAAAGACGGAGATATCGATATCCTCATAACGGGTAGTAGCGGTTCATCACCATCAGGTATCTCTAAGGTTTATCGTAATGATAATGGCAATTTCATTGATATTAATGCTGCCTTGACAGGCGTTTCTTCCAGTGATGCAGCTTGGGGGGATTATGACAATGATGGCGACCTAGATATTCTTTTGACTGGGAAATTCAACGGTGCATCTCCTATTTCTAAAATTTATCGCAATGATAATGGGAACTTCATTGATATTAATGCTGCCTTGCAAGGAGTTTCAGATGGTTCTGTAAATTGGGGAGACTATGACAATGATGGCGACCTAGATATTCTTTTGTCAGGTGCTAATCAATCCGGTTTTTCTTCAAAAATCTACCGTAATGATGGTGGCATCTTTACTGATATTAGTGCTAATTTACAAGGAGTTTATTTCAGTTCAGTAACTTGGGGAGACTATGACAATGATAGCGACCTAGATATTCTTTTGTCAGGCAATCCCTCTGGGTTTTCATCTGGTATTACCAAAGTTTACAGAAATAACAGTTTAACTTTCAATACTGTGCCGACAACACCCACAGGGCTGATTACTTCAGTTAATGGCAATTCTGTCACCCTAAACTGGAACCCTGCCACTGATGCTGAAACACCCCAAACAGGTTTAACTTATAATCTGCGGGTAGGAACAACTCCCGGTGGTTCAGATATTATGTCTCCAATGGCTAATAGTAATGGAACCCGCAAAGTAGTCCAAATGGGCAATGTCAATCAAAATAGAAGTTGGAAACTTAAAAACCTAAAACCGGGTACTTATTACTGGAGTACACAGGCAATTGACACTTCTTTTGAAGGTTCGACATTTGCAACTGAAGGCAGCTTTAAAGTAGGTGTAGGTGCAATTGGCAATGTTGGTATTACAAGCGATTAGGTTGGTTTCCCCGGCCCTATACGCAACCTACCCACTAAAATTCTCGTACCAACTTATTTGGATTAAATGACTTGACCAAAAAACTATTGCCAGATAATATTAATGTTGAAACTCATTACATTCGTAAATTCTCTCCACCCTTTTATTAACAATTCCATCTTTACATCCTCTTTCTCCATGCCCCATGATTAATAAAACAAAAACACAAATATTCTGTATCCTATTTTACATCTGTGGCTTTCCAACTTTGGCAACTGCCCAAATTGTCCCCGATGCCACTCTACCAATGAATTCCACAGTCACCCCTGACGGTAATACCTTCACAATTGAAGGCGGCACAGAAAAAGGAACCAACCTTTTCCACAGCTTTCGCGAATTTTCTGTCCCTACCGGCAGCACTGGATTTTTCAACAACGCCGATGCAATTCAAAATATTTTTACTCGCGTCACAGGCGGATCAATTTCTAACATTGACGGCATTCTCAAAGCCAATGGTAACGCCAACCTATTTCTCCTTAATCCCAACGGCATTATTTTTGGCTCTAATGCTAGCCTAAATATCGGTGGCTCCTTTTTAGCCACAACCGCTAATAGTATTAACTTCGCTGATGGTAGTTCATTTAGTGCCATTAATCCCCAAACAGCTCCTCTACTAACTATTAGCATTCCCACTAGCTTGCAATTTGCAGGGACACCCGCAGAGATCCGCGTTGAGGGCCCCGGTCATAACTTCAGCTTAGATGATACTACTGAAAAATTAAATAGGGGCGATCGCCCTGCTGGTCTTGCAGTAACGCCAGGTAATACTTTAGCGATCGCAGGTGGTAATGTCACCCTTGACGGCGGAAACCTGATTGCTGAAGGCGGACGAATTGAGCTTTGGTCAGTAAGAAACGGTCAACTGACTTTGGATAGCAGCGGACAGCTTAGACTAGAAAATGCCCAGCCAGCCGCCGAATATGGCGACATCCAACTGGTTAACGCAGCATCCGCCGACGCTAGTGGTTCTGGAGGCGGAACCATTCAAGTACAAGGCCGAAACGTGAGTCTGACAGGCGGTTCTGCAATCTTGACCGTCACTGAAGGATCGCAGCCAGGAGGATCTTTAACTGTAAATGCCTCTGAGTCCGTAGAACTGATCGGCACGACGACTGAGGAACGCCCCTTTTTTCGCAGCGGCTTGCTGGCAGACACTCAGGGTGATGGCAATGGCAGCAATTTAACCATTGACACGGGGCGGTTGACTGTTCGAGAGGCAGCAGTCGCCCAAACTTCTACCTTTGCTGCTGGCAATGCTGGAAATTTAACCGTCCGAGCTAGGGAACTCGTAGAAGTTAGCAGTCCCATAACAGATCCTGAAGTGATTAGGACGACAGGCGGTTTGTTTTCTGGAGTCGCGCCAGAGGCGACGGGAAATGGAGGCAATTTAACTATTGAAACGGGACAGTTGCTTGTTCAAGATCGAGCTGAAATTTCTACCACTACATTTAGCGATGTTGGCCAAGCGGGAGATTTAACTATCAACGCTACCGATTTGGTGCAAGTGTCAGGAATAAGCGGCTTATTTACTAATGCAGAAGCAGGGGGAAATGGAGGAAACTTAACGGTTAATACCAGACAGTTGATCGTAGAGGAAGGTGCTCAGATATCAACATCTACTTTTGGCTCTGGCAATGTAGGAAATTTACTAATTCGCGCTTCCGATTCAGTGGAGGTGAGGAACGGCGGCGGCATATTTGCTCAAGTTGATTACCAAGAAACAGAAGAAGGAGAAATTATCCCATCAACGGAAAACGGAGGTAATTTGACGGTGGAAACCCGACGGTTAACAGTGGAGGGTGGCGGCCGCATCTCTGCAACGACGTTCAGCCAAGGGTCGGGAGGAACCTTGACAGTTCGAGGCATTGGGTCAGCAGAAACAGTAGGGGTGACTCCAGCAGAATTAGTGGAAGTAATCGGCACCTCGACGGAGGACAATCCGAGTGCTTTATTTGCGAGCACTGAAGGAAGCGGTGCTGGTGGCAATGTCAACATTGATGCGAGGCGGTTGGTGATCCGGGACGGAGGGCAGGTCACAGCATCTACTCTGGGTACAGGGCCAGGAGGCAGTATCACTGTTAACGCTGCTGACTCGGTAGAATTGAGCGGAATTGGCAAGACAGAAACAGGTGAAGCAGTGCGAACAGAAGAAGGCGCAGAAGAAGGCGAGCTACTCCGTAGCGGTTTGCTAGCTCGGACGCGGGGCGGTTCTGGTGATGCTGGCAGTTTGAACATTACCACTCAAACCTTAAGGGTTGAAGATGGCGCAACGCTGACAGTCAGTAGCCGCTTGGGAACAGGGACAGCAGCGGCGGGAAACTTGGAGGTTAAAGCAGGCGATATCCGCTTGGACAATGGCATTATTACGGCAGAAACGTTTAATGGTGATCGCGGCAACATCAACCTCCAAGCCTCAAACTTCCTTGTGATGCGCGACAACAGCAACATTACTGTTACGGCCACCGGCAATGCTACGGGCGGCAACATCAACCTCAATACCAGAGCCTTAATTGCTGGAACCAACAGCGACATCACAGCGAATGCAGTCAACCGCGAAGCCGGCCGCGTCGAAATTACAGCCCCAGAAGGGATTTTTGGAGCGCGATCGCGCCGTGAAGGAAATCCCAACTCTAACCTCACTAGCGACATCACAGCTACCTCCCTAGCAGGCCCGCAACTCGACGGCGAGGTACTTCTCAACACCCCCGACGTTGACCCCACCCAGGGAGTCGTTCAATTGCCAGATACGATCGCCAATCCCGACGCGATCGCCCAAATTTGTCCCGGTCAACGACAGTCGGGAACCGATAAAACCTTTACCAGAATTGGGCGCGGCTTGCCAGCAAATCCGGTGGAAACACTCAGCAATGGCTCAGCCGCAGTCGGTTTAGCCGACGCTGTAGCCCCTGTAGAGCAACGCATCAGAACTGCTGCACCCCAACAAGCTCGCCCCACTTCCGCCCCCATCCTATCGGCTCAAGGTTGGGCCGTTAACCGCAAAGGAGAAGTTATTTTTACCGCTAATCCTGCTGCTGTTACTCTCCACAGCCCTTTTAATCCTACCCAAGACTGCTATGGTCAATAAAGGAAATCAGAAATGGGGCGATCGATTCCTACAAATAGCTGCGGGAATATTAGCTAGTAGTTCGACAGTTTTGCCGGTGAAAGCACAAACCGTTCCCCTATTCCCAATAGAAGAACTCAACGAGCGCCCAGATTTCATAACACAGACACCTACCGAAACTCAAACTCCTAACCTCTCAGAACCTTTAGTACCGCAAACCGTCCCTTCCCAGCCAAACCTACCGCAGCCAGCTAATCCATCTCCTAGCTTGCAGGAAAGAAAAACTGAACCGAAGCCGGATAGGAGTCAACTTTACGAATGTCCGCTCCCAGTACGATCGCCAGAACCGCAATCTCCTCTAACTCAAACACCGGAAGATAACAAAACTGATGAAGTAATTGAGGCAATATCTGTTACTAATTTTCGCTTCATTGGTAATACAGTTTTCAGTCAACAAACCCTTGAAACTGAAATCACTAGCAAATTGCTAACATTAGATAGCAATACTAACAGATTCCTAGAAACCCCAATCACATTTGCTCAATTGCAGCAACTGATTTCCGAAGTAACAAAATTCTATAATGACAGAGGATATATTAACTCTTTTGCCTACATTCCCACCACGAGCGAAGAACCAAATCAAAGGTTGCAAAACCGAGGGGCCGCTGGGGAAGTCACGATCAAAATCGTTGAAGGTGGCTTAGAATCAATTCGGGTCAGGAGGCGGACGGGAAAGCAGCGCCTAAATCTCAATTATGTATGCAGCCGTTTGGCGATTGCCTCCCAGCCTTTACAAGTTTCTCGCCTGCTAGATGCCCTACGATTGCTCGAACTAGATCCTTTAATTAGAAATATTTCTGCTGAGTTGATACCCGGCTCTCAGTCCAACCGAAGTGCTCTAGAAGTTAAGTTCGAGGAAGAAAAAACATTTAGTGCTGCGATGCTGCTAGATAATAGACGGGCTCCCAGTGTCGGCAGTTTCCGTCGCCAGCTACAGTTAACCGAAGCAAACTTATTAGGAAAAGGCGATGGTTTGAGTGTGGCTTACACCAATACTGAGGGCAGTAATGCTTTTGATCTAAGCTATACAGTGCCATTAAATCCTAACAATGGCACAATTAATTTATCAGCGGGCCTTACTGCCAATCGCGTCGTAGAGAAACCTTTTGAAAAGGTTGATATAAAAGCGGAAGCACAATATTTAGATATAACTTTGCGCCAACCTTTATTGATTAATCCTAGACAAGAGCTAGCTATCGGAGTGACCGTAACTAGGCGGGAAAGTGGCACTTCAATTTTAGGGGAAGATTTTCCTCTTTCTGCGGGAGCAGATGCCAAAGGGCGCACGGGAATATCAGCGGTTAGGTTTTTTCAAGATTGGACTGCGCGGAACAATGATGAATTATTGGCTTTTCGCTCTCAATTTAGTGTAGGATTGGGAGCGTTTAATGCTACTGTTAATAGCGAAGCTCCTGACAGCAGATTTTTGGCATGGCGCGGTCAGGGACAATGGATTCGCCGCTTGAGGAGAGACACTTTTCTGTTGGCAAAAACTGATGTGCAATTGGCGAACAGGACGCTTTTACCTCTGGAACAATTTGGGATTGGGGGTGGGAATAGTGTCAGAGGCTATCGGCAGGATATTCTGTTGGCTGATAATGCAATTTCAGCATCGGCGGAACTTAGGTTTCCGATTTTTGGTAGGTCTGATCGAGGGTTAGGGGTTGTACAAATTACTCCTTTTGTTGATGCTGGTACTGTTTGGAATAGTTCAGGTAGAGATAGCTTAGAGCGTCAATTGTTGCTGTCGGTTGGTACGGGTTTGCGGTGGGAATTGGGTGATAGTATATCGGCCAATTTTTATTGGGGTATTCCTTTAGTTGATGTGAATTCGAGGGGGACAACATGGCAAGAAAAAGGTTTACATTTTTCCGTTCTATCCCGGTTCTCTTTTTGAAACCAGCACGTCTGAGGTGGGGGCGAAGTCTGAGGCTATTTACTATCTTATTTGTGGCAGTATTCTTATCATTGTTTGCTGCAAATGTCAAGGCTCAATCGGGATTGCAGTTGGAAAAAAGTGGGGTATCCAATTCTCTAATTAGTTTGGAAAAAGTGGATGAATTTTCAGTAATTGCTGGAAATACAGGGATTGGCAATCAGCCGCGATCGCCGCAGGAATGGGAGGATTTGGCTAGAACAAGTTATGCTGCTGGGGAGTTTCCAGAGGCTGCGAAGTATTGGCGGCAAGCTGTTGCGGGTTTTGAGGTGGGGGGAGATTGGTTGAATCAGGCGATCGCCCTGGGTAATCTTTCGTTGACATATCAACAGCTTGGGCGTTGGGAAGAGGCAAATAGGGCGATCGCCCAGAGCCGGAATTTGTTACCGGAGGAAACTGGGGTAAAGTCGTCAGAGGAATTAAGGGCGATCGCTCAAATTCTCGATATTCAATCTAATGGGCAATGGGAACAGGGACAAATCAATCTTGCTTTGCAAACAGGGAAGCAAGCAACGAATATTTATGTGAAATTAAAGGATAATTTAGGATGGAAACGCAGCCTAATTGCTCAAATTAAAACCCTGCAAGCATTAGGTTTATATCAGCAAGCTTGCCAAGCAATTATCCCGGTTATCGAATCAAACAATCCCGAAATATTCGCCATTCCCAGTCAGGATTGCCAGCAGTTAATTGTTGAAAAATTAAAACCAATCCAAGAAAGTATCAAAGCGCCATTAAACCAGAAATTAAAAAATATTCAAATTACCGGGGCGCGTCTCCTTGGGGACGTGTTAAGACAGCTTGGCTATTTGAATGAGTCAAAAGAGCTGCTGGAACAAGTAGGGCGAGTTATTAATAAGCAGGAATATCCTCAAGAAAAGGCTTTGGCGTTACTAAGTTTAGGTGATACTTATCAAGCTCTGGGAAATAGAAACAAATTTTTGTCCGAATCGGAGGAACAGAAAAAATACTACCAAAATGCTATAGATTCCTATCGACAATCGGTGAAGGTGGCTGGGAATGATTCCCTTGTAAAACTCCAGGCACAACTGCATTTATTAAGTTTGTTGTTAGTTGTAGTTGACCCTCAAATCGGATTAGCTGTAGATTTAAAGGAAAGTCAAGAATTGCGGTTAGAAATTTCATCTCAATTGACTAAATTGCCACCAAGCCACGGAATGATTTATGCAGAAGTTAGTTTGATGAATAGTTTGGTTCGCCTCAAGCAGGAAGAACTAAAACTTGCTAGTAATGTTTCAAATTCGTCGGGCGAAATTTCCGAAAAACTATCAAATTATTGTTTGCCAAATTCTTCGATTGTGGCTGAAAGTTTATCTGGCAATAGGTCGTCTGTATCTGAGAGAGAAATTGTCGAATTGGGAGGAAAAGCGATCGAGTTGGCTAGGGATTTGGGGGATTCGAGGGCCAAATCCTATGCTATGGGCAATTTGGGTAAGGTGTATGAAGGGTATCAGCGGTGGCTGGAGGCTCAACAGTGTACGGAACAAGCTTTGTTGTTGTCGCAGAATGTTAGTCTAAATGCGCCGGATCTTGCCTATCTGTGGCAGTGGCAATTGGGCCGGATTCGTTGGAATGGGGAGGCGAGGGATGTTGAAGGTGCGATCGCGGCTTATACGGCTGCATTTAATACGTTACAGTCGCTACGCAATGATTTGGTGCCGATTAGTCGGGATGGACAGTTCGATTTTCGCGATAAAATAGAACCTGTTTATCGGGAATTGGTGGATTTGTTGTTGCAGGGAAATAAACCTAGTCCAGAGAATTTGAAGCAAGCTAGGAATGTGATTGAGGCGCTTCAGGTGGCTGAGTTAGATAACTTTTTTAGGGATGGTTGTGTGGTAGTGAATAAGCCAGAAGAGATTGATGCGATCGCCGATAAATACGATCCAACAGCAGCAGTTATCCATGCAATTATTTTACCAAATCGTTTAGCAATTATCTTGAAGTTACCAGGACAATCGGAATTAGAGTATCATACAGCTTCTGTCTCAGAAAAAACTATCAGAACTACTTTAAGGCAGTTGGGAGAGTATCTGGAAGAAAGGGGGAAAAATCCTGATGTAATCAGAACAGCAAAACAGTTGTATCAATGGGTTTTTAAACCGATTGAATTATCGATTGAGAAAAACTTGAATGTTGAAACATTAGTTTTTGTATTGGACAGACCTTTGCAGAAGATTCCAATGACTATCCTCCATGACGGAAAGCAATATCTCATTCAAAAAAAATATGATATTGTTCTAGCTCCTGGGTTGCAGCTTACCAATGCTAAAAAAAGGCAAGATACTCGATTCCAAGATATCAAACTTTTCGCCGGCGGTGTCGATGAAAAACAGCTACCTATCGAAGATATAGAATTTGAAGCAATTAAAAACTTAAAAGAAGAGATTAATGGCATAAATATAGTTATGGCAGTAACAAAACAGCTTTTGAATGCAAACTTTACTATCGCTAACATTCGCCAAATTCTTTCCTTAAAAAACTATTCAATCATTCATATAAAAACCCACGGTCAGTTTAGTTCTCAACAGGAAAAGACATTTCTTGTTGCCTATAGAAGCTTCCTGAGAAGTAAAGATTTGGATAACTTGGTGAAAACTGGTAGCGAAGGCGATCGCCATACTATTGAGTTGCTCGTACTCAGCGCTTGTCAAACAGCAAAAGGAGACGATCGAGCAACGCTGGGTTTGGCGGGACTAGCCGTGCGATCGGGTGCTCGGAGCACCCTGTCAACCTTATGGAAAGCAGATGATGAAGCGACTACTAAGTTGATGGTGCGCTTCTACAATGAATTACGCAAACCAGGGATGAAAATGGCTAGGGCGCTCCATACCGCTCAAAAAATCCTGATCGAGGAAGACGGATACAAAGATGCTCGTACTTGGGCAAACTATGTTTTAATTGGCAATTGGCTTCCCTTAATTTCTCAATAATCAACAATTATTTAAGGATTATTTGAAAATAATAACTGGACCGATTAATGGTTCTTGAGCTAAATGTGACAAACCAACTGATTTCAATAAATCTGTCCATTCTTGCTTGAGCTTTGTATCTTGTGGAAAAGCAAGGATGCGGTTAGCTAAATTATTCACATCATCATACCAAACATCTGATGTTGCTGTATTTATTTGATTAGTTATGCTACTAGGCTTGGACAATATTCTCTGTACCCATCCGTCCATTTCTATATCTGGTGTGTTAGTTTTGGAACCTTTGCACTTGAATTTTAAGTACCAACGATAAAACTTCCCTGTTTCCAAGGAATTTTTCGCAGATAAGGGAAGGCTGATACTCACAATTCCCGGTGTTTTCGGCAACGTAAATAGAGTTTGGTAAACATACTCTGTTTCATCTCGGTTGAGAATCGAAAACTCTGCGGAGGTTATATCTTCGGGAGTATAGGGAACATAAAACCACAACGTGAAACGTTCAGAAGTGATTTTTCCCTGGCTATTAGCAGGAACAATAGCAGTAAGTGGCTGACTTGTTTTTTTACAGTTCGGATTGGTCGGGTCGAGGTCTCCACCTGGCACTCTTCGCCCTGGAGGGGGGCCTTTATCAGGGGATTTGTCTGGGTTTTGACTGACCAGAACGCTAAAAGAAGTTTGTACCCAGCTAGAGTAGGGCGTAATACCAATTAGTATAGTCCCGATCCCGAAAGCCAATTTAAAATGCAATGGGTGCATCTTGATTAATGATTAATGTACGAGGTTCTATTATGCCTGTTTTTGCTCCCTAGATACAGTATAGATGACCACAGTGCCTCCGCTGGCAAACAAAGCTAACACTGACGGGACAAGTGGCATCCAGCCTCCTCTGTGCAGGGTGGCTAGGCAAAGGTAATAGATGATGCAAGTTGCTACGCCAGCAGCTAATGTCAATTGTAAAGGCGATCGGAACCGCCAAACTAAAAGTCCTCCACTCAAGGCAAACATCCAAATAAAAAGTGTATCCCCCCACTGAATAAAACTCCATTGTGGCAACACCCACAATAACGGGCGGTTAGGTTTATCAATAACTGCGCTAAGAATTTGGCTAACCATGTGAGCATGAACCCATACTGTCGGCATTCTCCCATAAGGAGTATCTACCTCTTCCTTTCCTCTAGGGTCATTAACACCAATCAAAACAATTTTATGTTTGATTAAATTACGGCTAACTCGTCCTTCGATAACTTCTGTAAGAGTTACTTTTTGGGCTGGCATGGGATTGGCGCGGTAATTCAACAAAATTTGGTCGCTTTCGCCTAATTTTTGATAACCGCCAGTCTGAGAGCCAAGGGGTTGTAAGATAATTTTACCAAATTTCCACTTGTCATTTTCTAGAGTTGGTTTAATATTTTCTCCATATATAAATCGGTATGCTAATTTTAAGCTCAGACTAAACGGCGAAGGGCAAGAAGAAGGAAACCGCTGAGGATTATAGGATAGTAGTTGGCGGCGCACCATGCTACCATTGTTGTCCTGCCGATCGTCAATTTGTAAGTCACTAAATCCTATTTGGTCTTTGATTTGCTTTTCGGATAATTCAGGCGCAGGTGGATAACCTTTTTGATTGCCCTCGCCAAATGCACACATACCGAAAAGATTTGGATTGCTAAATTGGGCGACAAAAGCTTCTCTACCTGGTTGTTGAGGTTGATAGCGATGCAAAGTTAAGCCGATCGCCCGTGGCTCATTCTGTTCTATTTTCTCGATAAGTTTAGCTACAGTCGCATCCTTCAATGGATTGCCATATTTATCCAGATCGCTACCTGGAATCTCAACAACTAAAAGGCGCGGATCGATCGGCTCTGGTTGGCGCTGCCGCATTAAATGATCGTAAGCAGGTAATTCTAAAGGTTCTAACAATCCCATCCATCGCACTCCCATCACAGCACCTGTTACCAACACACTAGCAACCAACACAGCCCGAAGATTGCGCCAAATCGAAACACGCTGACGCTCTTCCTCATTCCCCCTCAGCAACTCATCCCAGCTTGGAGACTCAACAGCCGGATGCTCATAAATCATCGGTAGCCAACTAGCACAGGGATATTCAACCTCCATCCCGTGCAGCCTTTCCCGTGCCTTCCTAACTGAGTCAGGCAAAGACTTCTTTTCTCTAGCAAATGCCTCTAGAAAATATTCCAAAAACTTTTGAGCAACTTCATCCGGCACTCGTTCTCGCATGGCAATTACGGCTGGAATTTGCAAACAAGCCAGTTCATTTACTAATCCCATGCCGTCACAAGAATTGAAAATAGCTAATTTTAAACCGTGCTTAATGGCATTTTCTAAACCATACTTTAAATCTTCAATTGCTATGCTTTCAGTTTCACTCAGAGCAAGCTGACCCTGCCTGTAACCATCTTCCGTAGAACTATGACCGGCAAAAAATAAAATATCCCACTTCTGTTCCCATAACTGATTATTAAGCTTACTGCTGCTAGTAGCTACTAAAGTTTTAATTTCTGCATCATTATGGGCAATTGATTCTTTTAATAAGACTAAATCTCCCTGAACATCAATGTCTGTACTGTCTCCCAAAATTACCAAAATTTTTATCTTATTGTGAGAATATTTTTTTTTAAAATTAGATGTAGTTTTAGTTAAAAGTAAACGACTAAAAACGGGTTCAATTTTAAATCGCTCAAATTTATTCCATAAATGCCAAGGCAAACGCCATAGATAAACATCATCTGTTTGAATCATTAACCTAACATTCCCTCTTTCAGTTATCAATACTTCTAAGAGCTTCTCCTGGACTGAATAAAAACATTCATCCTTAGAACTTAGCCAATCATTAACACTGTCCTTTACACAATCGGCTGATTTTTTAACCGATATTTTTGTGATTTTACCCTTTTTCATCTGTTCAAACTTACGATAAGAACCAAAGCCGCGACTATCGCGAGCTTTCTGCAAATTATGATATGTTTCTCTCAAATCTTTAGCGGGCGGCAAGTACCCGCTAATTTGAGAATTGATAGAGTGAATACTATCACCAATTCTGAGCGTGACAGGATAGCGTTGCTCACTGTCCGCATTGCTTATTTCCAAAATTACTAGCTTGCTCATAATCTTTGATATTTTGCTCCTAATTGAGTTAAATAGTAAAATCTTCTGTAATGCTAACTTCCTGGTAAGCGACTTTCACCTGGAAATAATCGCCGATAGTGCCGCTAAAGTCATTTTGAAATCTATTAGTATCACTATCGGCTTGTTCTTCCCACAAGACTTCGCCATCTTCATCTAGGACAATTACTTCCAGATTTAGTGGCAGAATTTTCGTTCGCACGGGCAATACCCGCAAGTAAACATTAGTTTGATCGCTTCCTTCAGGCAAGAGAGTTATTTCCAGCAAAACGCGAACAGTATCAAGGCGTATTGTTAATTCAAGAATTTTACCAATTTTGACCCCCGCAGCGGAATTTTTGGGGTCAAGTTTTCCCAAGCTGACGGCTGCTTGGCAGCGCACATCATCATCTTTCGTGGTTTTCAGCAAGTTAGTCAATGCTGAAATCGCCTCGGCATTTCCAGGCTCAACACGACCTAATAAGTCAGCAGCCCGCAATTGATTCCCTTTATTGCCATCGTGCAATAAGTCAAGCAATGTAGGAATTCCCTTCAGGGTGCTAGAACCACCGTATCGATACGCTTCAGAGCCTGTGATCGCATAAATTAAACCAGGCTCTACCATTCCCAACTGTTCCATCATTTCATCAGCAATCTGCCACCCAACTTGAACATAAGTATTTAGCCGTTGGAATAAACTTGCTTGAGTTTGAATCACCACAGATGGGGCAGCAGCTACTGCTGGTTCCTCAATAATTCCTAAACGGTGATTATATAGTTGTTGCCTGCATTGATCATTCGCCAAGAAAGATGCCCACTGTTCAAACGGGGCTATCAGCCGGGGAGAATATACCGATGAATTACCCAATTTATGTAATAATTCAGCCGATTCCACCTCGGATAAGCTTGGCAAGGGTGAGACTTCTTGTTGCAAGTTTAACCCTAGAGTAATTTGCATGACAACCAGAGATTGGGTTAATTCCTTTGTTGGCAGAGCATAAGTGTGATCGCCCGCGCTGTATCTGCCTTCATTCTTCAGTTGGCGGTGCGTCGCAAACCCGCACACCTCCATCCAACACTCATCCTCATCACCATCCAAATTCACCTGCACAGGGATATAATAGTCAGCACTCCAGTTAGGAATATCAACCCACTCCTGGGGTACACACAATTCCTCCAAATCTCCCTCGTCACTGGGGATTAATACTAATCTAGTATCGCCAATCTGAATTGCAGTGCCATTCACCAGTTCCCAAATACTAGAAATATCCTGACTGTGCCAGACTGAAGGTTGAGGGAATGCTTCTTCTGCCAGCCATTCCGATAACCAGTTCAAGAATGTTTTTAAACAAATACCATTGAGATAAGCATTGTAGCGAGAAATTGGATTAGAATGATGTTGAGCTTGATGCCATGCAACTTCTCGATCTACTTGGTTAACTGTCAATTCCAAACGGTCAGATTTATGAGAAGCAAGAGGCTGTAATTGGTTGAATTCAAACATTTTTTATTCTCCTTTTTTAAAAGTAGTTAAAGTTTCCAGGAATTGTTGAACGATCGCATCAATAAATTGAGAGATATCTTCGCCTATCGATAAATTCAGAGCGCGACAAGCAGCTAAAAATTGAGGTTTATAAAACTGCACTAGCCACTTTTCGACATATTCGGTCTCCCAAACATTCAGCAATTTTATCAATTTTGCCAGTAATTTATGCTGGGCTTGAGAGATTGTAGCAGTTAGTTCTAATAAATTCATGCCCAGCCGATCGGCAATGTTTTCTTCTGCTAGCTTCTGACCGTACCGCAGCCGCAAAACTTCTTGCTGTTGAGAGTCAAGTTCCCGGATCGCTTGAACTAAGGCAGCCGATCTGTGCTCCGATGTATCGGGTGTGCGGAAGTCTTTCTGCAGCCATCCAACTACATACTCATCAACCCGTTGATGGGGTTGGGACAACTTTCCCAATGCTTCTAATAGTTGAATTTTCATTCTTTTGAGTTTTCTAGAAATAGATGTTTGGTCTATTCCTAGTGGAATTTCTAGTTGTTTTTGCTTGAATCCAGCACCGTAATAAAGTAATAGCATTTTATGCTGCTCTGGTTGAAAAATTTCTAGCTTTTCGCGAAAAGCCGAGTCAAGTAGGCGGTAAATTTCCCATGCTGTGTTGTCCGTACTTTCTATGTCATAGATAGGTGATTTTTCTGGATCTAATTTAGAGAACAATTCGTCACGAACTCCTTCCGAAAGCTCTTCTAAAAATTTTGGATAATTGATGAAGTTCGGGTATTTTTGTAACGCAAGAATGCAGATATTCATCCAATCTTGCATTTTCTTTGGGCTAATGTTTCCACCCGCTGAGACTTCATGTGGCGCTGAAGGCAGGGACTTTTCTGCATTGTAACATTCCGCTGCTGCCTGAAAATCTTCAATATCAGCATACGGCCATGTTTGCCCTCTTTGCCGAATTGCGGGATTATTCACCTTATTAAAGCGATAAACTTGTTTAAAATATTTGCGTGCAAATCTAAATTGAGAAAGGTCAGGTTCTCCATATCCACATTTTTGGAGAGCTTCACCAAGCTCTATATTACTTGTGGTATCTAACAAACGCCAGGGCGAGAACTTACCGATACCTAATTCAGATCTGATAAATTTTATCAAACTTTGCTGAACGTAGGTATCTAAAGAGGTCTGATGAGAAATATTATAGGACTTTAACAGCCTCAAAAGATTGTCAAAATCGTGAATAAAAACGCGAGGATAGTAGAGATATTCCTCCCAAGGGCGATCTTTTGACTGCGCCCATACTTTGCTAGCTGCATAATAGCAACTTTTTTCAAAGTAACTAGCCAAGTGTTCTAAAGCTAGTCTTTTCCTATTTTTAGGTTCCCAGTCTTCGGCAATCTGCGACGGAGCATCAATCGCTATCTGCCTCCAAAATTCGGCTATATTTTTACTTCGATCGACCTGGAGGCACAACTGTGAAAGCTCCTGATTTCGTTCTTGGTATAACTCAAAGTTGCGTTTCAGTTCCGCAGAATTTTGCCACCGAATCGCAGAGCGACTATTGTGGCTTGCCAGCACGAAATACGTAAAAAAATTCTCGCCGTTATCTCGACGATCGGGCAATCTGGGCATACTTTCCTGAGAATGGTTGGGCATCTTAGCTAATTCTTCAATAACAATAAAGGAAAAATTGAAACGGGATTTTTTAGTTGAAACTTGACTCGCCTAGTTGGAAGCTATGCCTGAGCCCGGGCAGCTACTCCATTGCAGACTGTTCGCCGGTACGGGGTTGGAGATGTTGCTGAGCGGCAGCAGGAAAGGTGCGATCGATTTGAGCATAGAGGCTGTAAGAGAACTTAGAAAGCTTACTACTTAGTTATTGGCACCGCCAGCCGACAATTATGCAGGTAGCTCTGAGTTGGAAACGCAGTATTGTTTCCGAGCAAGGTACTAGAGCATCAGTCCAGTAGAACCTGCTGCATTAGGTTCCGGCCAATTTTTCGTCGAGCGTCGAACGCTGAAACAACCTTTTTTTCGTTGATAATCATTCTAGTAGACTGGCGTTCCAGCAGTGTATCTTTTGCTTGCCGGCGTACTGAGGCTGAAAGTGGGGCTGGTGTCTAACTCTTGAGACATAACTGCTTGAGTTGGAGTTACGACAGGCGAGCTTCTCAACGCAGTCCTCCAAAAGTGGGGCGCTAGATGTATTGCCAGCACCACAAGCATCCCAGGCAGCGGAAATAGGGGTACAGCCGAGATACCTGCATTCCGAGGACGTGAGATTAAGAAACGTAACAAATAAGTCCCTACATAGCTTCCTCGGAAGCTTGCAAGCACAAAAGCATCCTAAATTAGCTGACTATTCAACCAAGTTTGAGAAGACAGAGTATTAGTTATACTCTGCCTTCGTACAGACCCAAATAGCGTCCATCTTTTACTGCTAAACATTTCAGGCTTTGCTACTTCAAGTCATTTTGTCTTATATTTACAAAACTTTACGTCGTGTCCTATTTTGCCCGTATCTCGGCTATACCCCAATTTGAGTTTCCCCGCCTTGATTTTTAGCCCACATTCCGCACCCCCAACTGGCACATACGCTGCTTGAGGGGATAAAAGTGAATTATCCGAGACCGAGCGTGAGTAAAAATACTCAATAATTTCGGTCATGCTCCCATCACCTAGAATCTGATACCAGTTAAAATTGCGCTCGCTAATAAACCAAGTTTATGACCTCATAGTAACCCGCTCGCAGCCTCGAAAATGCGTTAATTGCGATCGCTCTTCCGTAACCAATCATCACCAAAAATAGTGTACACTTACGATCGCGATGAACGCTCAAATCAGGATTCAGCAGCCCATGCAGAAAGCATCCCAGATGAAGGTAGAAAACAAGGATCATCTGGGCTTGATAGCCGGTCTAATTGATGAAATAGGAATTGTCCAAAAAATCAATGAGTTAATAGGCGAACAACCGGGCGAAATAGTCAGTCCCGGCTTGGTAGTCAAAGCCATGATTATCAATGGATTAGGGATGGTTTCCGCCCCACTATACTCCCGTCTCTAAATTTTTTGAAGGGAAAGCAATAGAACATTTACTTGGCTCAGGAATTGAAGCATCACATTTAAATGATGACCGTTTAGGAAGAGTATTAGATAAATTATATTTAGCAGGAATTACGGAAATATTCACAACCATTGCCCTAGAAGCAGCTCAAAAATTCGAGATAAATACCGACACATCTCACCTCGACTCAAGTTCATTTCATCTACATGGCAAATATGAACAAGAATTGCCATCAGTATCTTGTTCTAGCAGAGAAACAGATAGCAATCAGTTAGATAATTCATCAATCAACCATCAAACATCCCCAATACCAATTCAGATTACCTACGGCTACTCTCGCGACCATCGTCCCGACTTGAAACAATTCATTTTAAACCTAATTTGTCGTGGAGATGGAGATGTACCACTATTTTTACGAGTAGCTTCAGGAAACGAATCAGATAATTCCCTATTCGCCTCAATTTGTCAAGACTTTAAAAAACAATTAAATCTCGACAGTTTAATGGTAGCTGACAGTGCATTATATAGTGCTCCCAATTTAGAAATGTTAACCAATTTAAGATGGTTGACTCGTGTACCGCTGAGCCTCAAACAAGCGCAGCAACTGGTATCTCAGCTAAATGAATCGGAATTTCATCAAAGTTCAGTGACGGGATATAGTTGGTCAGAACACAAAAGTAATTATGGTGGAATTGAACAAAGATGGTTAGTAGTAGAGAGCAGTTTGCGCCGTGATGCTGACCAACGTAAGTTAGAAAAAAACCTCAAAAAAGCAGAAGTTGAGGGTCAAAAAAAGTTGCGAGAGTTATCAAATATTGAATTTGCTTGTGACGCCGATGCTTCCGCAGCAGCAAGTCGTTTATCCAAACAACTAAAGTATCATAATTTAACCCAAGTTACTAGCAGACAAGCGACAGCAAAACCAGCTACTAATTCGACCATTTCTCATAACAAATCTAGCTCTAGCTTGATATTTAAAGTTCAAGCAAAACTGGAATTAGATGCTAGTGTGATTGCTAAAGAAAAGAAAGCTAGTGGCAGATTTATCTTAGCTACTAATGTGCTGGATGCATCACAATTAAATCCTGATGAAATGATTGTCAAATATAAGGAACAGCAGTCGGCAGAGAGAGGGTTTGGGTTCCTGAAAGACCCGCTATTTTTTACGGATAGCGTGTTTCTGAAGTCGCCGGAAAGAATCGAGGCTTTAACTTTGGTAATGGGTTTATGTTTGTTGGTTTATACTTTGGGTCAAAGGTTACTGCGGCAAAACTTGCAACTCACAAATTCGACAGTAAAAAATCAGTTGGGCCAAGGAACCAATCGACCTACTTTACGCTGGATATTCCAAAGTTTTCAATCGATTCATGCCGTTTGTATTCAAGGAATTCAGCAAGTTTCTAATTTGACAGCCGAACGGTTGTCCATATTAAATTTGTTTCCAGTCACCTGTCGGTCTTATTATTTCTTATTGTGAAATGAAGTCGATTATTGGTTGGTAAAACAGACTTACATTTAAGCGATTGTCATTCGTAACAAGTTAAGCTTGGATGGCAGTTGTCAAGGGGATTTGAGAAGATGCTTCAAAGAAAAAGTAGTCAGA
>NZ_JAUBTF010000084.1:10963-24236 GCF_036702355.1 Microcoleus sp. D3_18_C4 | reverse complement strand
CTGACTACTTTTTCTTTGAAGCATCTTCTCAAATCCCCTTGACAACTGCCATCCAAGCTTAACTTGTTACGAATGGGGAGAGGTGAAGGAAATTTGGGCGGTGCAAGATGCAATGGTATTAAAGGCATTGGCGATCGGGCTGGAAGTTGCGGACGGCTATTTTGGCGGTGAATCAGGAGATGGCGGATTTGCGGGTAGAAAAGCACCTAGATAAGACCTTTATCGGGCGGATATCGCGGGGGTTTGATTTTTTGGATATTGGTTTTCACCCTTGGGTTTGGGGGTTACTCAGAAGACGGTGGAGAGGTGTGTGGAGAAGGTTCCCCGGCTTGTGCGTGCAAGGTGCGTCAGTTGCGCGCATTGGGGAATATTTGGGGCGGTGGTGGCAGTGGGTGCGGGGTTGGGTGAATGGTGTTTTGATGGTGAGCGATCGCATTGCTTTTGGTTTGGTTGGTGAGATAAATAATTTTTCTCTTCTACCTCGTCCGGCAATCTCTCTTCATTTCAACCAATCTCCTTCACCCCTCTATAAGTAATCTTCCCCGCTTTTTCACTAGCCTCTTTCAATGCCCTTCTTCCTACTCCCTCATAACACTCTTCTTGCAACTTTTATTCTTCCTCTCATCTCTTCCTCTTCCTCCCATCTAATCTCTCTCTTGAAAAATATCATTACTACGTTGTGATCATATGTCGTATCTTGCTCTTTTGTAAGTGGAAACCCTCTATTCATTGAATACACCTCAACTTCTTCCTTATATTCCTTTTGTGATTTCTCTCCTTTTATGTTCACCCATATTATATTCTCTAATTCCTTGTCTTCAATTTCCCTTGGGATTCCTTCGCTTGTATACCACATTCTTTGGTCTTCTCCATCTGGATAGTTTTTTATGACAATATTATTTATTATTACATCTATTATTACGCCCTGACAATATATAACGTTGTCTGTGTATAATATACTCTCGTTTCTTTCCTCTAATATTATTCTTTTTTGTTCTTCTCCTCTACACAACTTTAGTGGTTTATTTATCTTTATATCTCCGTCTATCATTCCATCGATTTTTTTCATTATTCCCGTGAGATCACTCCCGTCACCATAAAACTTTTGTGCTCTGACATTTCCTTGTTGTACATTGATATCGCCTCTTCCAATCTCCAGGACCCCTCCCTCTTGTTTTGTCCCGATGCTGACCGAGCCATCGACTACCATATTATTAACAACCCGCAAATTACCTGCCACCTCCAATTTTTCTTGCGGGGTTGTTGTTCCTATGCCTACATTTCCTTCTTCTGTTATACTCAGCCTCGGTTGATTTTTTGTAGAGATATCAATTCCATTCAGAAAATTAAGTGGTTGATCTATCTTAATACCTCCGTCTATCATTCCAACGATATTATTCATTATTCCCGTGAGTTCACTCCCGTCACCATAAAACTTTTGTGCCCTGACATCTCCTTTTTTTACCAATAGATCGCCTTTTCTTATCTCCAGTGTCGCAGTTTCTTCATCACTCCATTTGCCGTCCAAGCCTTCTACTACCATTTTATAAACAACCCGCAAATTACCTCCCACCTCCAATTTTTGTTGCGGGCTTATTATTCCTATGCCTACATTTCCCTCTGCTGTTATGCTCATCCTCCGCTGAGTGTTTGTATAGATATCAATCCCCTTCAGATTGCCTTGTTGGTCGTTAACGGGCAATCTTTGTGATGATATTCCCTCTCCACAGGGAAATCCAAATGAAATTCCTGGATGCAGGGCGGCATTATTTTTATTGTTTTTGTCTACTGTTATTCCTTCTCCACTCATTATCGTTATTTTTGGGGAGGTGTATTCGGGGTGTTCGCAATTTATATTTAGTATTCCGGTTATACTTAAATTTCCATTTAGGACAGCGCTTTTTTGTTCTACCTGATAGCTCAGTGTTACTTCGTTTTTTCCCCCCCCATGTAACCTCAGACCAGTATATTGTCGGACGCTCTTTTCTATATTAATTTTTCCATCCGCTTCCTTCTTCAGCGTCGCTAATGCCAGGGATTCTTCTGTTTTTTCAAAATCAATGACTGGCTCCTCTACTATTCGCGTTAAACCTTCCCTTCCTCCCTGCGCCTTCTTCTCCTCTGCATATTTTATGTATAGAATTATCTCTTTTTTCCCTGCCATATCCACGGTCAATTCTTTCTCTTCTGGTTTGGACAGGATGATTTGCCTTCCTTGTGTATCCACTGCCGTGCCAGGAGACACCCTGACCTTTAAACTCTCATCTTGAACTAAAGTCACCTCCAATCCTTCCGCAATACCAGAAACATGAAGTAGACGGTTGTGCCGTTCCAGTCGTTCGATTTGGTAAGTCTGTTCCAGTTGAAAATCTTCTTCTAAAAGATATTGACCGGCAAAATAATTCGGTCGCTGGGTTGTGTCGGATTCGGTCACGGGTTTTCTCCTTTCCTTACTAATTCTTTCCTATTTCGGTTCCTATCAAGGCATTTCCATTAGGATGTTTACCTATTTTCAACCCAGGAGGCAGTGCGAACTCCTGCGTCTCTCCTTTCGTTTGTGAATCGGTCTCCTCTTCATAATATACCGTTATTGTAATCTTTCCTGTAACTATATTATCACTCAGATTCGCCACCGTGATCTGCCAAGGTATATTAGCATCAAATTCTTCTTGCGTGACGTTATGACTAACACTTACTGACTTTCTGCCAGTGTTTTGCTTAACAATTTTAGCCCGTGCTTGAGTCCCCTTGATACTGAGGACTAAAACATCATTTGTCTCTATTTCGACACTGGCTGTAATCTTCCCCTTCTGCTTTAGATGAACCGAATAAAACTGACCAGTCAGCCGCATCGTTTGCACCTGAGTTTTCAGCACATAATCGGTTCCTATAAAGGTATTTCTATTAGGATGTTTACCTATTTTTAACCCAGGAGGCAGTGCGAACTCCTGCGTCTCTCCTTTCGTTTGTGAATCGGTCTCCTCTTCATAATATACCGTTATTGTAATCTTTCCTGTAACTATATTATCACTCAGATTCGCCACCGTGATCTGCCAAGGTATATTAGCATCAAATTCTTGCGTGACGTTATGACTAACGCTTACTGACTTTCTGCCAGTATTTTGCTTAACAAGTTTAGCCCGTGCTTGAGTCCCCTTGATGCTGAGGACTAAAACATCATTTGTCTCTATTTCGACACTGGCTGTAATCTTCCCCTTCTGCTTTAAATGAACTGAATAAAACTGACCAGTCAGCCGCATCGTTTGCACCTGAGTTTTCAGCACATAATACGTGTGAGCAGGCTTCTCCTGGTCAATTATCGCTTTCGCTATTCGTTTCTGTCGCCAATACAAATCCGTATCAGTTATGGCTAGGGTTAACTGAACTTGAAAGTAATGGGGCGGGTTATCAAATTCAAAAATCTGAACCTTTCCAGGCAAATTAGAGCTTTTCAGATAAAGCTCTAAAATTTTTTCAAGACCTGCCTTTGTACCGCGCCTACGATACAACGGCACAATTTGTCTGATAAACTGACGACTGCCTTCCTCCGTCCATTCTTCCCGCAAGCTCAATGCCACCCAGCCCGCCAACCAAGGTAAAAATTCACTCTGAGCTGTATCAGAGTCTTCTTTTGTACCCGGATAAAAGTAGGTATGGATGCGGTTAATTTCTTCTTCTAACCCCTGTTGTTTCAAAAACGGATCTTGAGGTTCGGTAGAAGAGAAACCGCTCAAAATTCGCTCGAAAGCCAGTAAGAACCGCCCCAAAAAAGGATCTGCTTGCTGGCTTGCTGGCAGATACTCCAAATAACTACTTATTCTGTTAGATTGGTTATTGGTTTCCATTCTCCCCCCTTGTGTTCCATCATCGTAAAACTATTCCTATCAACTTGTACTGCCACCAATTCATCGTCATTGAGGATAATGCTAGTCAGGTTATTATCATCAGTAAGCGTGAGCTGGCTTGAATTTGCATCACTTGTTTTTGTCAATTCAGTTGTGGTAGCATCAGGTACCTCAAGGTTGATTCCCCGAACATAATCCACCCCAGGCAATCGATCCAGTAATTGATAAAGTTCAGAAAAGTAAACATTCTGACCAAAAGGCCAACCTTTGCCATTCCAATGTGTGTGTGAGTTAAAGGGATGGAAGAAATTTTCCACCTCCGACTTTGCCTTGTGTCCAACTTTAGTAGGATTAGCACCCTCCTCTAGATATAACTGCGCCTTGAGTTTCAGAGTCACATAGTTGGGTTCGACAACATGAAGGCGAGTAGTCAAAAGTCGCCATTCATCTAAATATTCCTGAAGGTCTTTAATGAATGCTGATGTTTCTCCTGAAGTTTCTGGAACCACCACCAAACTAATATGTCCGGGAGCGTGAATATTCCGATCCGTTGATTTTTTTTGCTTTAGATTTCGGTTCGGAATGCAGCGCGATCGCCTCACATAGCCTTTATCACTCTTCCACGCCAACGCCAGTTCCTCAAAATCTTTACTACTAACTGCCCGATTGGGTTTTCGCAACTCTAAAACCGTTTCTCGAATCGCTGCTTGTAAATCCCCTTCCAGCTTCCATTCAGGGCCATTGAGCAGCTTGAGAAACGTTTCCACATTCTTGTCGGTAACACGATTGACCCGATACAAAACCATCTCCGTCAACCAAGCCAGCAGCTCAATCAGGATAATTCCGGTATCGCTTGGATTGTGGTCTGTCCACTCCCGACACTCGATCGGAATGAGAGAACGCGCTTCTTCTACAAGGTCAGCATAGGTGCGGTCATCTAAATTCGGCAAGGGTAATGGCATTTTTATGCTCCTTCCTTTGGCAAAATCGAGCTAATAATAAGGGAGCCAGGGTGAATCAACTGCTCTGGAGATAAGTGTTTCGTCTGAGGGTCGGGTTCGACCTTTAAAGAGCGAACGTGGTCTACCCCTCGAATTGACTGGATTGCTGCATATAAATCCGACTGTTGAGGCAAACGCCCCAAAGCCCATCCCTGACCTTTTTTTCCTCCTGTCAGGGGATGTAGGAATTTTTCCAACTGCTGGACAACTGCTACCCTGACCGAATCCGCTGTCTCCAGGGATTCCGGAACCACCTCTGCCGTAACCGATACAGCCTGCCACTCTGGGCCAGTAACTTGTAAGTATACACTGGGATCACAACGCTCTCGCATATAAGCCTTCACCCAGTCAATCAAAGCCAGACTGGGAACAGGTTGAGGCGCTGTAGTTCTCGGCACGATCAGGATTCTGATTTGTCCGGCATTGTCAAATTTGGCTTTGTTGTGATTATCTAAGTTGGGGTTAAGAGTCTTGGGGTCTAGCCACAAGTTAGGATCGAGCGGGTCGAATGGATGGTTGTCTTTTTGCTCCTGCGACTTCTGTTTAAAAGTAGGAGCGATCGCTTTTGCCCTAGCGACCTCCGGTGAAGCTTCATAAGCCAAATCCTCAAAGTCTTGAATCGTTACAGCCCGATCGCGGTGGCGGAGAAACTTGGGCCCTCGTTCTTTTACTTGATCGATAGATTCCTGTTCGGTTCCCCCCCCAGCAGCTTCCAGGTTAGTCACCTTTTCTATATATGGAACCGTAGTCTTTAGCTGAACAACGGTATTAGCAGCCAGATTTCCCCGCGTCCCGCCACCCGTTTGATACTGGCAGAGGAGAATATTGTTGCGTCCTTGAGGCGGCACCATACCATACTGCCCATCCCCAAACCGCACTTCTCCCGTCAACCGATCCAAGACATAATGGCGATCGCGCGGCCCAGAACCATAGAAGTCCCGCACTTTTTGCCAGCGCACCCATACAGCTTCTATATGTCCTGCCTTATCCCTGACAACCTTCACCGCAGCGTTTCCCTCTTGTGACTCGCTCGCTGCCCGTTCCTCAACAGAGGGAATCTTGCCTTCCTGCACTTCTAGCTGCTCACCTTGGAGTACGGGTTTTTGGATGGTACGGAAAATCTGACTGGTAGTGCCATCACTTGACCCTAAAATCTCATTTTCCAGGGTGATTGCCTGAGTTGCCCACATCGTGTTGGTCAGCAGTCGTCGCAGGCGAGGCGGTACGCGAAACTGACCTTCCTGCCAATTTACTCGCAACCAGAAAAGCTCTTGACCAAATTCCGAAGTTTTTTTCCAGTCAGTTGGGCCGATAAACTCAATCAGCCCCCGTTCAGCAAAAGCATTCGTTTCATCTTTAACTCCCAACCAAGACCAGCCTGAAGGACTAGCATATTCCCAAACCAGTTGCACGGCTTCTGTATCGCTGGGTTGCACTGACTGTGGAGGTTCTACCTGAGCAAAAAGGCTTGTGTGTCGATTCGCAAACGGTTTGTCAAACCCCAGGTACAGAGCCGGAGCGTGATCGGCTGTCACTTTAAAAGGCTGAAAAGATTGCAGAACTTTCATGTTTTTGGCTAAATCTTGAGTCAATGCTGACCGGATCGTGACCGTTTGGCGATCGAGATTGACTGCTTCTATTTCACATTCATATTCTTGTGGAAGGCTGCCATTGGTCGTGATAATTCGCACGCTCTGACCTGCCCTAAAATGCTTAACACTAGACAGCTTGAGAATTCTTTCCCCTTTCTTAGCTTCTGTTTGCAGGGTAGTGAAAAACTCCACTAATTCTCCAACATCCCGATCTGCAGCTAATCCTGGCTTTACGGTGACGGTTCTCTGTTCGAGAGCGATCGCTTCAATTTCCTGTTCTTCTGTGCGATCGATCCACAGGCGATCGCCTGCAGCAAAACCCAGCATACTAGCAAGTTTAAGAATTTTTTGCCCTGATTTGCTATCTTCTCTAAGTGCAGTAGTTAGTAGCTCTACGTAATGAAAATCATTATAAGCACAACAAGCTGACAAAGAACCATTTGCTTCATAGCTATAGCTCAACCTCAACGACTCCACTGATGGAGGCTGAAAACTAGCTTCTACAAATTCATAGATAGGATAACCGTTGCTATTATTATTATCTTTGCGTTGTCTAGTAAAAGCTGGCTTTCCGTAGTCACCCTTAACAATCCGCGCCCGAATCCAATAGCTGGTTTCCCCATTAACCGTACCTCGATCTATTTTTGAAGGCAAGGTTAAACTCACTTTTCCACTATCAGTAAGTATACTTACCGAGGTTTTAATTATGCTTGTCTCTGTCTCCTGAGCGTTTCTCAGTCCGGTTTGCAACGTCAACTCCAATTTTTCATTATTAATCGCTTCAATAATATTATCTTCCTGTGTACTAGCCCCCGGAGCAATTCGGATAGAATTATCTTTGGCAAAACCCGTCGTACTTTTAACTTTTATTTTTTTTGAAGCCGCCATCGCTTTTTCTGATAAAGTTGTTTCTGATAAAGTTGTTTCTGATATAGCTTTTTCTAATTGCTCCCAGGTATGACCATTCCATGCTTCCCACGCCATCTCCACACCGCCATCATTTTTTACAGGTAGTCCATTACTTAATTGCAAATCGATTGTAACTATAGCACCGGCTCTGGCAAAAACTTCCTTACTTGCAATATATAGGGTGTCATTAAAGCGAGGTTGTTCCCCAAAAGGGTAAAAGTCCTTGCTGAGATCGATGGGAACCGTGTTGAAAAAGCAAAAGTCAGGTGTTAAATTGTTCTGCTCGATCTTTGCACTAGCAGTGATGTTATTAACTATTGGAAGTTTTAAGAACCATACTCTAGTATCTTTTGGATGACTGTACTGGAGAGGTGTCTCAAGGGTAAGCGTTTTTTTCTCAGAGTCAATACTGATAATTTTACAGTCTTCCTGGTTACTACTACCCGCAACTCGAATAATATTATTAACTAAATTAATGTTTCTAATATCTTTAAGCTTAAGTTGTGTTTTCCCTTTTACTGCTTCTTCATCAAGCGTTGTTCCTTTCATTTCATCTTTATCAAGTAATGCCTCAAGTAATGGCTGATTTAGTGACGCCTTTAGCCAGCCAGTTTCTACGCCCTTTATCGTTTGATTTGTAAGAACGGGAAAATTTTGAGTAACTACTTCCAAATTACCATCTATTAGCTTGTTTTCAGTTAGTTTCAGCACTTGCCAGCTACCATTCCAATACGACCAATTTATTAGTAGCTTTGCTAGGTCGGTTGCTTCAGACGAGTAAAATTTTAGAGTTATAGTTTTGTTTCCAGGCAAAGCAAAAAGTTCATCCCAGGCTAAATAGAGACAATGCTCAATAGGCTGTTCTCCTGTAAACGCCTCAAATGCAGCATCTTTTTTTCCTGTTGCTTGTGAAGTGCGATCGCTATACTTGTCTTTCTCAGGTTCCCGCACAAACACCGCCTTCAGTTGGGCAGTCGTTACAACCAGTTCGCGATCGGTTTCAAACACCACTTCTTCTTCCTGTTCCTTAGCAGGTGGGGCAGCTACTTGAGTGTGGGCAGGAACCAGTGCATCTACAAGACTCCCTTCTACTAGAGAAAAAGTCAGAGGCACCTTGGCAGGCTGAGGAGGCAATAGCTGAGTGCCAATTAAGTCGAGGAACGCGAGAAAATTTTTATCTGGGACTTTGTTGAGGCGATCGCTCACCAGCGCCGCCATGCGCCCAAAGATGCGAATCAGCCCCATCCCAGCATCGTTTTTGCCTTGCCAACCTTTTACCTTCACCAGTTTAGTTTTGACTTCGGCAATCTTTTTCGCCAAATCCTCATTCACTGATTCGCCTATTTTGGCAATTATCTGACCATCAATGTCGATAATGTTTTCATTTAAAATGCGATCTTTTAGCAATTCTGGTGTGGGCTTAACCGACTCATTACCTTGTCCTTCTTGCGAATCTTTGACCTTCACTTTCACTAGATTGGCTGCTTGGCGTGTAGCGATTTTCTTAGCCAACTGTGGAGTCACCAACGTGTCTGCTTTCGCAATTATTTCATTGTTGTCTGAGCCGATGTCGATTATGTCTTCAGCTAGGATGCGGTCTTCCAGCCCTTTAGATGTCCGTTCAACTAATGCAGCGGTAAAGTGCTGTGCTAGCTTTACCGTTTGGTTAACGATGTCATCATAACTGCGATTGTCAATTTTTGGAGGCTGAATCGACATAATAATTACTGTAAATAAAACGGATAAACCAAATTAAACCGATTGTTAGTAGTGCGAACCTGATAATTAATTAAAATCAGCAGTCGATTCGGGTGAGCTTCCTCGGGATTAGCATCTACTTCCAGTAGATCGATACGCGGTTCCCAGTCAATCAGAGATTGACGCACTTCATGAATGACTTGTCCGATCGTGCCGGGGCTATTATTGGCAAAGACCAGATCGTGAATGCCACACCCAAAATCAGGCCGCATAATGCGATCGCCTTTAGCAGTACCCAGAATCATTAAAATTGACTGACGAACGCAATCTTCATAGCGTGCCATCTCGATTTGTCCGGCACTGTTGAGCTTCACCGGCGATGTCCATCCCACCCCTAAAAAATCAGCATTCATTTACATTCCCTTCACGCGAACTTGAGTCACCAAAATATTCAATGAAGTGCCAGTGGGTATCGCCACCGCTTTGCTATCCTGCAGCAAAACGGGCTGTCCCATTACCTTGACTCGGAGTGCAGCACTCACCCACTGCGCCATTACGCAAGGGCCAACGTTAGCTGGCGGTGGTGGATTGACGCAACCGGCAACGGTATAGGGAAATATCTGAGTCACCACAGGTTGTCCCATCACTTTAACTCTGGGATTAGGGGCTGTGGGTTGTGCTTGTCCCCCATGAACGCAAATAACACTCGCCCCAGCGTGTAACAAATATCCCGGCATTTCACATTACCTCCAAGGCACCATCGTTAATTTTCACGCCTGCCATGCACTTCAAAGCCATGCCAGCATTAGCTTGAATATTGCAATTAGAATTGGCTTTTACCTCAACTTTTGAATTGGCTTTTATTTCACAATTTTGCTGAGTTTGAATATCTAAATTTTTACACTTGATAGAAATATCTCCATCGCTGCTTTCCAGACTGATTTTACCTTTGGCTTTTATCGAAATATCTTTTTCTCCTTCGATGCTAATCGCGTTATTTTTTGAATCAATGACGATCTGGTTTTTGCCAGTACCATCGCAGATAGTAATCTTCTCGCCATTTTCCGTATCGTCCAAAATAATCTTATGACCGCTGCGGGATTTAATTACCCGAAGATTATTTTTGCCATCGGTATTAGATTCAGGTGGCTTATCTTGACCATTCCAAAGCCCGCCCAAAATATAAGGAGAAGAAATATCGCCGCGATCAAACGCCACTAACACCTCATCCTCGACTTCTGGCAAAAAGTAGAATCCCCGCTGCTTCCCCGCCATCGGCGTCAGTACCCTTGCCCAATAACTTTCATCTGTCTCGGACAGCCAAGGAAATTTTACTTTGACTCGCCCCAATCCCTCCTCATCTTTGTTATTGGTCACGATGCCTACAGTAACGCCGTAAAAGCGATCGCTTCCCTCATTTGCATCCTGTAAATAGGACAATAGATTCCTGCCCATTACGCCGCATTCCTCCTGACCGAAAATTCCGTGCGATATCCTAAATCTTGCGAATAAATATGAGTGACTGAAGTTAGATAATAGAGACCGCTAAAACGCTTACCCAATTCTGTCATTTCGATAGTATGACCGACACGCAATTCAGGATTTCCCTGACAAATCCCTTCCCCCGTAATATAAGCGAGAGCCATATCATTATACTGTCCTTTAGCTATCTGTTCTGCTTCCGCTTGACTTAATACAGGCTCATTAATAATAACATGAGTGGCTTTACCGAAAGCCCGATTAGTATTTTTTGGCCCGCTAGTGCCTCCTTTCATGGTAGTGGTTTCATCGCCAGCACCCGCTGTGCCAACCAGAGCTTTTTTTTGCTTCACATCCCAGGTATGCACTTCTACCTGTCCCACCTGGCTCATCGTACTCAATCGAGGCGAAAATTCTATTAAATCGTCGCTTCGATTGAGTGTCAAAACTTTTTGAGTATTATTTTGGTGCGATCGAAAGTATAGGGTTTTGCCTTCTAGTGTTACTTCATACCCAATGCGCTTAGCCCGTTGCTGGAGAAATTCTAAATCAGTTTGGTTGGCTTGGAAAATATATTCTAATTTTATACTGGTATCTTTAACTGTGCAACTAATTCCTTGTTCTCCAGCTATTTTACTAGCAATATCGCTATCTTTCATCTGGGTAAAAGAGCGAGTTTTACTGCCCCTTAACAGTCGGTGGCGCAAATCGTGGCCCCGCACCACTAATTTTGGAGTTGCCGTTTGGGAAAATTCCGGTTCTAATCCGGTAATTTCTCCAACAATTAAAGTTTTTAAAGTGTTCCCGTACCCCATTTGAACTTCGATCGTATTCCCAATATCGAACAATTCACTATCTGCCCAAGTAATTTGGCTTTTTACCAGATTCCAATTCACCAATTCGAGGGTAAACATAGCGGGTATGTCCAAATCTTCGGAAACGGTTACTGAGAGTAAATCTCCAACGGTTTCCATAGGTAAGCGGTTTCCTTTAATCAGGACGTTCAACTTGGGAACTAATGAGTCAACTCCACTGGGGTTAGGCACTGTAATTATTGCCTCCCTTGCGTAATGCTATCCGCACGCCTTGGCGGTATCGTCAAACGCTTACCGGGCTCCAATAAACGCGGATTATCCATGTTATTTTCTTTAGCAATCAACCGCCACAGAGCAGGATCGTTATATTCTTGCGCGGCGATGCTGCTGAGAGTTTCTCCTTGCTTAACAATCCGAATCGGGTCGTCTATTGGATTTTCAATTTTTTTCTTTTGTGTGGAGTCTTGCCACTCCTGAAAATTGCAACTTAATTTAGCAGCAACGGGAGTTCCATCTTCTAAAAAGTGGGTAAGAGTTTTAGTTAAAGATTTAAGGATTCCCAGAGGCAATAAAACATTTTTACCCCAAATTATTTGACATAAAGGGGGTCTGTTATTTTTTCCAATGAGAGTTAAGCTGTAAATTTGCTTAGTATAGTTTTGAACGTTTTCTGGCGGATATTTCCCTAAAGTTGTAGTGTCAAAAAACAACTCAATGGTTAAAGTAGCTGGCCCAGAAGCGGGGACTGGTCCATCATTCTCTTCACTCCAGCCTGTTTTGCTAATTGTCACTTGGTTGGGGTTGAATAAGGCTTGTATTTCTTTATTTGGTTTTCCTTGAGTTTGGTCTTCAATTAGAATTTTTAGTTTTTCTAGCGCCATCGTTTCTGTCCTCTTCGCTCACTTTCGATCGCGAGCCGTCGTATCAGTTTACGCTCTACTTTGTCGGCTAAACTATCCAGGTCAATCGGAGTTTGGCTGCTTGTCTGAGTAGGAGACGAATACTGTACTTGTATAGCTGAACTTGCAGAACTATTGGGAAAAGTGCTGGCAGAATTGTTAGTATCAGCATGGGGAACAGTTCTGACGATCCCAACTTCAGTTGCTTTTCTATGTTCTGCCTTTTCTCCTGAGTGATATTGTCTAGTAACTAAATCCTGACTCCCATTAGCTGCTACTGTTCTATTGCTGGGTAATGGAGGAACAGACCATAAAAGTTGTGTATCCAATCCCTTCCAGCTAGGGACTATATTTTGTCTAAGTAATAGCTGTGAATTCCGTCCGGTTAAGTCCGTCTTTTTTGCGCTTAACTCCTCTGTAGGAGTTAATAGCATATTTTGAGTTTGGGTAGCCTGACTTATAACTTTTAATGTAGAGCCATACCCTTCATTTGTCAATGCCCGATCCGCCCTTATTTGGCTAAACACAGGAACCGTTAGCGATGCCGTTTCGGAAATCGAGTCTGGCGTAAACTTAACTAGAGGAAGTGTTGATTCCCCCAGCTCACTGCTAACTGACTTTCCCGGTCTACTTGGAGATAATATATCAGCAGATTGAGTGGCTGAGTCTAATTTAGCCTGAACAACAGGCAATTGGTTAACAGAGATTTGGGAAAACTCTAAGTTAGAAGTTGAATTTATCGCAGTAGCTGACTGATGCGGTTGCCCAATATTGTCTAATTTTTTTGAACCTGAAGCAATAGAAACCAAAGATTCGGCTAGATTGTCTGAAATACTTTCAGGAATGTGATTTTGTTTTGCGTCGTTTACTTCACTTAGTTGCGAGCTTTGCCGAGCCAAGTCATGAAGTAAGATTGATTCGCTCGCCGGAGCAAATTTTGCTTGAATAATGGGTACTTTTTCGGAAATCGAGTCTGGCGTAAACTTAACTAGAGGAAGTGTTGATTCCCCCAGCTCACTGCTAACTGACTTTCCC
>NZ_JAUBTF010000084.1:0-10863 GCF_036702355.1 Microcoleus sp. D3_18_C4 | reverse complement strand
GCTTTGCCGAGCCAAGTCATGAAGTAAGATTGATTCGCTCGCCGGAGCAAATTTTGCTTGAATAATGGGTACTTTTTTTCGAGGTACGTTCGGGATAGATGAAGTTTCTGAGAGATTAACTTTTTCCCCATCTTTGTCTGGAATAGGCAGAGGATGAGCGTAGACCAGGGGGAGATCACTCGCTGATTGAGCCGTTACACTAGACCAGCGTCGATCCATTTGTGCGAGTAAGGGTAGCCGATCGCTCAGTCGTTGCGATCGCGAAATAATTGCTCCTGTTAACACAGAAGTATTAATCAGCCCTGGCTTTTCTAAAGGGCGCATCAGTCGCGCGTGGAACTTTTGGTCAATCCCATCCTGCCAATTCGTTTTTTCAGTTAAAGAGTGCTTAACTTCCGACATAATTTAAACCCATCCCTTCCGGCTAAAAATCTAAGCTTTATCAATACCCTGGTGAATCAACTCCAGTCTTTCAACCGCCACTTCATTGGCATTGCGGGCATTAAAAGTAGGGCCAGACCACTTCACCGGATAAGCATTTTTAAAATTCCATAACATCACAGGAATTTGTTGGCCGTTCAGCAAAATAATCGTGACATTTTTGAGTTGAATATTGCCTTTAGCTGCCGATTGATACCAAGTCCAAAGCGTATCGTTCAATGTCAGACCGTGACTTAACACAAGATTCGGGTATCTAGTGCGTCTGGGAAATTGATGGCTATATCCATTCACACCTCCTTCTTGATATGATTCTAATTCAATTTCGCTCTCTAGCCCCGTAACTTCACTAAAACCACCCGTTATTAACCCTTCAATTTCCAGATAAAAGTTAGAAGCGTTATAAGGATCGAAACGAATACCGGATAAGTTACTTGCTAAACTCAAGCCTGCATTCAACCCCAAGTTTGGCACGATTTACTCCTAAATGACTGCTCAACTAAAAACTAGACCCCAAGCGCTCGTTTAACTTTTGATTGATTCGCAGAACTTCCGCAACCCACTGCTGTCTTTCTCGGTGTTCAAATCTCATAATTTGTTCGTAAGACCAGTGAAAGTGATAGGCAATATAAGCTACCTCCTCAAGCAATCGTTCTGAGGGGTAGCAAACTACTCCCCCGCTGGCACAGTTTCAACCTCAAATTCTCCTTGACAATGAGGACAAGCAACGAGGAAGCGACTGTGACCGTTTTGGTTGATGCGCTGGTAGAAATCTTGCAAGTAAACCAAATCGGCAGAAAAGAGGTTTTCAATCATTTTCGGATTGATATGTTCGACATCTCCCAACCGAACTATCGTCCTGGATAGAAGAATAATCACTAAATAAGCTGAATTTGATTGAACGCGCGGATCTCGCAGTGGTGCAATTTCGTCGAATGCCGTAGCCAATCGCATCGTTCCTTCTTGATGGATATTACCTTCCGGGTCTATATATCCTTGAGGTAAAGTAAAGGGAAATTCAGTCTGCAGTGTCATTGGGGAATTTAAACTTATGACCATTTATCAACGCTGATGCCTTCATGGGCAATTTCTAAAGTCTCAACGGCCACTTCATTAGAAGTCGCATTAAAGTCAGGCCCCGACCAAGTGACAGGCCAGCAATGAGTTAAATTCCAGCGAATTTTTTCTTGACCTGTTTCATCTAAGAGAACAATGGATATATCTTTTCTGTACTCAGCACCCCCTTTCACTGTATCTTCCCGCCATTTCCAGAGTTCTTGATTATTCGTTGTACCTCGTTTGAGGGTGATATTGTTGTAGGTTACTAAACCTGGCAGTTTTCTGACGGTTGGCGGATCGGTTCCTTCCCGATATTCGGCGGGAGTTTGGGTGGAGTTTAGTCCGCTACATTCTCGAAAACCAGCGTGGATAATGCCATTCCATTCAACCCAGAAGCGATAACTTAAATAGGGATCTGGTTTGTGGGGGGCTTTTAGATCTGGCATGGTGAATCCTCCTGTTCAAAATTATTAAGGTTGAGTCGTTGAATTAACTCCCGCCGTCCCGTGGATGAGACGAACGACAATAAATTCGTTGGGTTTAGTCGGTGCTAATCCAATTTCCGTGACAACTGTGCCGATATCGCGCATTTCTGGCGGATTAGTTTCGCTGTCGCATTTAATGTAAAACGCTTCTTGGGGAGTTCGTCCTTGCAATGCGCCTTTTCGCAGTAATGATTCTAAATAAGTGGTTAATTCGCGTTCAATACGCACCCACAATTTAAAATCATTTGGCTCGAAGACAACATCCTCTAAGTTTCTCTCTATCCAGCGAAGAACGGTTAAGAATAATCGCCGAACGTTGATATATTGCCAATCTGGATTTTGACTTAAAGTGCGACCTCCCCAAATGCGAATTCCTCTACCTTTGAGAACGCGCAAACAGTTTATGCTTGGTAGCTCATTTAAGTTTAATGCGTCTTGCTCATCGCTAGACAAGGAAACGCTCAAGTCTAAGACTCCTTCTAAGGGATAATTAGCTGGAGTCTGAGGAAAACCATAAGTGCGATCACTTTGAGCGTAAATTCCAGCAATATGACCGCAAGGCGGAACTTCTATAAGTTTCTGGGTAGATGGTATAAGTTTCTGAATAGCTGGGTCCAGAACTTTAATCCAGGGGAAGTATAAAGCACCGTTATCGCTTTGCAGGCTATTTCTTTGTTCGGCTATTTTCTCTTTATTAGGCAGTGAGTCCAGAATAGCAAAGCGATCGCCCATTTTATCACAATGCTTCAGAACAAGTTTCTGCATTTCTACCTGTTCTGATTCCGAGCTTTGCCTCATAATATCTGGAGCGCAAACCAAGTCAATGGTATCCAGAGATTCTATTGCTGCAAGTCCTTGTTCAAGTGCGTTTTGTTCAGCACTTTGTAGAGGAACCACATAGCAGAGACGACCTCCGTTTTCAAAAAAACCGCGTACTGCATGAGCAAGGTAACTTTCAGATGAAGCCTGAACAAAGAATTGCTCAAACTGGGGCCAAAGCTTTAATAGCTTCGGTTGATTAACATCTCTAGGTTCGGCATTTTTTGCCGCCCTTATACCCAAGAATACAGGGACTCCTGTGATTAACTCGGTAGAAGGGGCAGGGAATATTTCCTCCAGATATACACCTGGTGTTTTACGTTGCGTCAGCATTTTAACTTCCCCTGGAAAATTGCTACTATTTACCTGGCCCAGACCACTGGCTAAGATTGAAGATGACAAACTCTGCCGGTTTGACTATAGCCACACCTATTTCAGTTATAACTTGGCCTTGTTCGCGCAATTCAGGTGGATTGGTTTCTTCATCGCATTTAACGTAGAAAGCTTGTTCTGGTGTACTGCCAAACAGAGCACCGCTCCGCCAAACGGTCATCAGAAAAGAAGTCACATTCCGACGGATTTTCGCCCAGAGTTCCGGAGAATTCGGCTCAAACACTGTCCACTGAGTCCCGTGGTCGATCGACTTTTTCAGATAGTTAAATAAGCGACGGACATTGATATACTTGAACTCGCCATTCTCATCGCCTCCAATGGTGCGCGCGCCCCACACCCGAATATTGCCGTTGAGATTGCGAATGCAGTTGATTCCTTGGGGATTTAGACCCCCTTGTTGATTTTTGCTGATATTTTGCTTGAGTCCCAACCCTCCCAACACAACTTCATTTGCTGGCGCTTTATGAACCCCCCTTTGTGCATCTACACGAGCGTAAATTCCGGCAATGTGACCGCTGGGTGGTACATATATTAGTCCATCCCCATCCGGATGTGCCGTTTTTGTAGCTGGGTCAAAAATTTGAATCCAAGGAAAGTAGAATGCAGCATAGTGGGAGTTATCGGGCTTCGTAATTTGTCCGCTCGTCTCGCCTTCGCCACAGTCTAAGATAGCAAAGCGATCGCCTGTTTTCTGCTCACAATGAGTAATGATTGCACTGCGAACTGATTTCTCGGTAATTCCAGGCGCAGTAACCATAGCAATTTCATCAATCGCTTCCAAACTTTCTAACAAAGTATCAGTAATTTCACCCTTGTCTGTGACTCGCATCACATAGCAGCGAGTTCCGCCGTTATTAAAAAACCCAGAAACTGCATGGGCTAGCTTTTTTTGGTCTTCATTTTGAGAAAAATCTCCAAAGAAATTTTTGAATTCCTTAAAATTGGTACACAGTTTCACTTCTCCAGATGGGACAGGGTGAAAAATTGGAAAAGTTACTTGGTAATCAGCAGTAATAGTTTTCTTTCCCAAATCTTTCATCTGATCCGATTTTAAGGTAAATTTTGCAACGCCATTTGTATCAACAGTTGGCATATTTACGTTTTTAATTTCTTCTCCGTTAATTTTGATAGTGTATGTCTTTGGGGATGTGTTAATTGGATACTGTTTTAGCTTAAATTCCATTGAATCCGGAATAGGTTCTGGAACTTGGCTAACTACCTCATTAGTAATTTGATTGCCTAACACTGTATACTTGATTTTGAATTTGTCTGGTCGCGGCTCGATAGTGAATGTAATTTTGGCATATGGGTTGGACGAGTCAGGGTCTGTGATTTTAAATTCTTCATCCTTTTTTAGCTTACGATCGCTAACCCATACGTCACAATCACCTAGTAAATTAACACCTGGGTGATCTATCCATATAAATTCCTTTGTACTCGCATCCTTCCACTCCCCTGGGTACTCTTTTTCCTTAGAAATGACAGGTGCAGTAGGAATAGTAATCGTATCGGGCACAACACCTATAAAAGCGGCTGTGCTAGTCCCAGCCCCAGCAATGGGAGCCGAACCGGAAGAAACTTCTCTTACATATACACCGGGAGAGAGATACGTTGCCATTGGAGTTACTCCTTTCAAGAATTGGACTCAATTTTAGATTAGTTCGATAGAAACCAGGTCAATAAAACCCATTGATTTTACTTGATTATTAGGCTTTGGACATTAATACAAAATCTACGGTCTTCTTTCCTTCGACCGGACTAAATTTTAGACCTTTAGAGGCAGGTTCGTAGCCGGGAGCAAAAACTTAAACAGCCAGCGGGCTTTTTAAAAGTGAAGTAGACGCATACTAATATAACTCCCAATAGTATCACAAAAGATTGATTTTGAACAGCATTCAATCTGACATTGAGCTTCTGGAATTTAAAAGTTAGCCAAGTTCGGTTTTTTATTCAAAAATTTGACGGCTACTATTCAGATTCAGGAGGGATATTTTGTTGTGGTTCAAAATTTATATCCTTCACGGGGTAATCTCCTGATAATTAAAAGTCCTATTCTTTCATTTTTACCCGTTCAAATGTTTCACTTTGACTACGTACTTCCTCGCCGTCAATAAAAACTTTGACCTTCTTTTCATTTTGAACTTTTTCTAGCTCCATTAATATATACAATTTATACTTTCCGTTATTGTCACTTAAGGTAGACTCGCCACTTCCTTCAACCTGTATTCTTGCCATGACTACGGGTTATAGTGATGAGTCCTGCGCTTTTTTTATCACCTCTCCTGTTTTTTTTAAAATTTTGTAATCTGACCCTTGATTCCAATCGGCGGCAAATCAATAACAATAATCTTATTACTATTGCCATTACTGGCTACCGTAACCTTTTTATCAACTTTACCGTAGCTCGTCCTCACACTAGGGAATGATACAGATAATGTATATTTACCATCTGGCAAGTTTATAAAGCAAAAGCATCCGTCAATAGCAGTTAAAGTTTTGCCAGGACGCTTCACCATCTTTTCCCAACTCTTACCATAGGGGAGAGCCTGCAAATCTAGCCAATTTTTGAATTTATTTGGCATTTGGGTAATCTCCACTGAGGCCACAGGAATCGCTAACTTAGTTTCAGCATCTATAACTTGTCCTGCGAGCGCCACCCGATTTTTTGTCTGTTCCTTTGCTGACATGATTTTATTCTCTTAATTGAGAATAATTTATTATCGACTCCTGCACAAGCTTTCCAGCTTCTACAGGTTCATGGACATCTACCGCAATGGTAACAGTGTAGCTCAGAATTGCTTTGGGCTTGCCTCCCATCACTTGCCAGAATTCAGACCAATTTTGGGATTGAGGTGGACGCAAAGCCATTGTTCGCAAGGGAGGTTCTTTTCCCCGGAGACTACCACGCAAAAACTCAGTGGGAATTTTGGGGTAGCGCATCAGTATCTTCATAACTTCACCTAAAAATCGGTGTTCATCTCGCTCACTTTGATCTTTTTGAACACTCTCGCTTTTTTTCACCCAAACTGTAATTAAATAGGAACAATCAACTCTGACTGGAGGCGGATATTTGAGCGCGCTTCCATTAGTTTGACGCTCTACGATCCACTCATTGCTACGCAATTCTAGGTTTTCTCGAATGTCATAGAGAAATAAGTTAATCGTAGTAGCAACTGCATCTGTGCTGCTAGCCACCTCCTTATCAGGGGCAGCAAAGCTAATTCCAAAATCAGTAGACCTCCATTTTTTAGAAAGTTCTTGACTGAGTAATTCTTGCAGAGTTTCATCTAAGTCTTGAATCATTGATTTAAGCAATGTCTCGCATAGGTATCACTGCCAACCACTAGAACAAACTAAATAATTTAATCTTTTTACAAAGCCACAAGGGTCGTATCTGAGGATCAATCGCAGCCTTCTCAAAAAATAGATGCGTAAGAATTCCAATTTTTATCCTTAGCCTGGTAATAATCCCAGGTCTGCTAACAGAGTATATACTTCTTCTCGCTTTGTCGGAAACAAGCCAACTGTTCTCTATTTTCCAACATATACACTCTATTTCTCTAGATAGGTGTCTGTCAAGTGGGTCTTAGCAGTTTTTTGGCTATTTATTTATATTCAATACTCCGGACAGTTTTTGGAACGATACTACAAGCTTTACAGGGCAAGCCTCATAAAAAAGTCGAATTAAATGCCGCGTCAGGGGTAGAGGTGATATTGATTTAATTATCCACGTTCGCCTCAAAGTCAAGCGAGAATAAGCCATTGGGCCATAGAAAAGTGTCCGGACTATTGTTCTTGGGAGAGATGAAGATATGCACTTAAATCAAACGTCTGGCAATCACCGATGGCGAGGGCGACTAATAAAAGCTGGAGGGGGTATTCTACTAATCTTCGGCACAGGTTTAAGCGTTTTTACCTGGAAACTCTTCTCGCCACCTTCTGTTGACCGACAACCACTTCCCCAAACTTTAGTTTCTCTAGAATCACCCGAAGGACAACAGATACTGAACCAGAGCAAGAGCAAACAGGATTTTCAACCGCTTAGCACCCACATTGAAACTCAAAAGCGTCCAGCCTATTGTGGTGTGGCGAGCAGTGTGACGGTTCTGAATGCACTCGGCAGCAAAAGACAGGGATATCGCCCAGTAACCCAAGACACCTTTTTTGACGGTCAAACCCAGAATATCCGTTCTTCTTATGCAGTCACTTTTTCGGGAATGACTCTTGATGAATTAGCGACTTTGCTCAGAAGTCACAACGTCAAAGTTGAGGTCTACTATGCGTCAGAGACAACACTTAAGCAATTTCGTACCCAAGCTAAAGCCAATCTTGGCCGTTCAGGCGACTATATAATCGTGAACTACCAACGCTCTGTTTTGGGTCAGGGTAAAAGCGGGCATATTTCTCCCCTTGCTGCCTATCACGAACCAAGCGATCGATTTCTGATTGAAGATGTAGCCAGTTATAAATATCCGCCTGTATGGGCTTCTACGGAGAATCTTTGGAAAGCAATGAATACTACTGATTCAACTTCCAAAAAGACACGGGGCTATCTCGTTGTGTACCAGTAAGATAGAGAATTAGAGATTGCCTAGTGGGGTGTGAGCAAAAGTAATTGAAGCATTATTCTATCTTTGATTTAAACTTTATCAGTTTTAAATTGACTCAACGGCACTCAAGTTGTTGAAAAAGCGAACTGCTGTTTTTTCGAGAGTTGGATTAAGTTCATTCACATCACCAGCAATGTATATCTCCAAGTCCTTAAAGTAATTTTCCGCTATCGAAGCAACCCAGCTTCCCTCACCCTTGTAGTAATAAAGACGCTCGCAAAAGCTTTTTACGATTTACCAGTATGACTTTATAACTCTCAACAGCCAATCTTACCCTAAGCCAAAGTTTAACTATTTAAACACGCTATAAGTATGTCGTCGGGAAAATTGCAAAGTATGTAACAAAACATTAAGTAGGGTAATTCCAGTTAAATTTAATACGTTGTGTAGGGTAGTTTCCTTTTTTTCCTCTCACCTCCACCCCATGAATTACAGCATAAGCCCGTGCTCTAACTCATCATCAAATAAATGTCGCAGCTAGTTCATCTTTTTTGATGTGTTGCCACTCCAATTCAATTGGATTCATTTCCGAACAATATTTAGGTAAAAAGAATATATAAGCCCTGGTTTTCCCACTGCGACCATAAGTGTTGTACTTCATGACATCGGTGTATGGAACCTTATCGCGCTTGAGATGAAAATAGAAGGCACGGCCTAGCATTGCTCAAGAAAATCTGCGATGAGCTCTCCACCCTAAAAATCAAAACCCTAAGTGCTGCACAGCCCGTCGCTTCGTTTCTTCGCCCCGGCGATCGTACTTAGCTGTCGTTACCGGCGAAGCGTGACCTGCCAACTTCTGCACTGTCACGATATCGACTCCAGCATCAAGGAGGTCTGAGCAAAACGTCCGCCTGAAATCGTGAGGCGAGAAAGAATCCACTCCGGCGAGTTGAGCCCGTCGCTGCAAAATCTTCAAAACGCCATCGTCCGTCATCTGCCGAAATTGAATTTCTCCTCCCTTACGGATGGGAAAAAGCAGCGGCCCTGGCGCTTCTCCCCTCAACTTGAGCCACTGTTCCACCAACGCCATCGCTGCTTCTGGGAGATAAACCATCCTGTTCTTCTTCCCTTTCCCGAATCGAATTTCCAATGCTCCCGTGGAGCGGTTGAAATCGTCGAAATTAAGGCTGACTGCTTCAGCGCGGCGAATGCCTCCCCCCCGCAAGATAGCAATCAAGGCTGCATCTCGAACATCAACGGTACTCTCGCCAGAGCAGCTTTGCACCAGCGCTGCAATTTCATGCGGGGATAACGCTCGCCCCCTTGGTTTTCCCGATTGCTTGACGCTCCTCACGTCCACCGCCTTGCTGTAATCCAGGGGGTCGATTAAATCTAACCGCAGAGCCTCCTTCAACACTCGCCTCAAGGCGCACAGCATTTGATTGACCGACGCCGGGGCGTACTGTTTCTCCAGAGCCGAGCGCAGCGCAGCCGTGTGCTTGTAGCGCAAGGCTGCCCAATTCAACGTCATCCGATCGCACTCCGAGCCCGCCAGCAACTTCGCCATGATGTCCAGCGCCGCCCCCATCGTTGCCTTCGAGCGATCGCTTCCCAAACTGTCGAGGTAGACCGCTGCTGGATGCAATGCCAGTGGCACTGGTGACAGTAACTTCAAAGTTTCCGGCTGTTGCTCTCCAATTCGGTTGAGCATTTAGTATTTATAAGTGTCCTTATAAATACTAATTTAGACTAAAAAAGACTGGCCTTTATCCAACAAAATTAACCTCTCAAAAGAGTCGCCGTCAGCAGCACCTGGATGTTAGTTCTCGCCCAAGGCAGAGGCTATTAACAAGCAATATTGTTACAATTCTTCATCTAGCGGGTGCATCTTCAAACCTGCTTAAAGGAGAATTGTTGACAATGTGGCTTAAATTTGGTGTTGCTCCCAGTGGTGAACTGGCGAGCATTGATGAGGTTGTGCGCGGAAAAACTCAGCTAACTTGTCTCTACTGTGGCGGCGGATTGACAGCAAAAAAGGGTTCGGTGAAAGAACATCACTTCGCGCACACTGAGGAAACTTGCAAGCCCGTGTCACAGCGGATTAAGACAAAAGCGTTTCCCTCGCTGCCCCTCTATGACAACTTCAACGTGCAGCTTAAGGGTGATGAATTAGAACAGTTGAAGGTGCTGTGGAAAGAGTACGGCACACAAAATTACGGCATTCCCAAAGACTTGGTAAACTTTCGCTGGCAATTGAAAGGATTGTTGGAATCAGAGGGCGAGCGCACTTATCACTTTACCGATTTGGGTAAAATCCCCGTCGGCGCACTTCCCCTGGTGTTGTTCAACCAAGTCCAAGAACCTTTGCTGGTGTCCGAGCTGACTTCATTGGAAAACTCTGTAGAGATTGCTTTATCTGCGGTTTTATCTTGTTTGGAAGAACGGCGGGCTGATTTGCTGGTTTATCGAGCACAGCTTCGTCGGATTCTGGTGAATTCGCTCTATTTCCTTGAAGTCAAAGCTAACGGCAACATCTTCTATAAAATTGGGGTAACAACTCGATCGAGCGAGGAACGCATCGCCGAAGTGCAGCGGGATGTGAAAGCGCATTACTCGGATGTTGTGGTCAACTTAGTAGGATTGTGGGAACACCGGGGCAATGTGGAACTGTACTTCAAACATCGATACAAAGCTTTTAATTATCGCATTGGCAAGCTGACAGAGTATTTTGCGTTTCCTGATGTCAAGGCCGTGTTGAATGATTTGTACGGGATGGAGTCCAAAGTGTTGAATGAATTTGAGTTGGATATTCTCAGCTTGGAGACCATCCAGTGATAGTTGCAGAGCCTAACAGTGCGATCGCTCTTCACAGATAGAAGAGCGATCGCACTGTTAGGCTCAAGTTTTTATAGCTGAAACTTGTGTCTTTAGGTGGAGAGGAAATCTCTTGATGAGAGCTAAATACTGTGAATGACCACTTTCGAGCCATGCTGAACACCGCTAAGGAGCGAGGGTTCAAGCCCAAGTGTGTCGCCTTCGATAGCTGGGGGGGTGACAAAGAGGTCTACGAGATAGACTGTATAAGGGTTGCGGCCCGCATACCTTGTTGATAAAAACGG